>JAHPYY010000032.1 GCA_019058515.1 Promethearchaeota archaeon | reverse complement strand
GCTGGTTCAGCTACGGCTGGTTCAGCTACAGTGGCAGGTTCAGTTACGGCAGGTTCAGCTACGGCAGGTTCAGCTACAGTGGCAGGTTCAGTTACGGCAGGTTCAGTTACGGCTGGTTTAGAGGTAATATGTTCCGGTGCAATTAAGCCAACTCTAACTGGCTTTTCTTTAACAGTCTCCAATTGTTTGGGTTCTACTCCAATCAACTTAATCTTTCTCTTTGTGTCCGCACCAACGATACCTAAATCCTTAGCAGGTATTTGTAATTGATAATCTCCAAGTTTTTCTATTTTTTCTTTTAATCTATCTAATATATCAATCATAGCTAGCTTGACATAAGAAAGATTTAAATCTAAAGTGCCCATTCCTAATAAAAGTGAATGAGGAGGTAAATTGTATAAAAAAATGAACCCTTTGTCTCCTTCGATTATTAATTCTTCAAATAATCCCTGATTAAATCCATCTGCGTATTGTTGAAATGTATTTTTTAGAACTCCAAGTTCCCAGATGATCTCTCTGGGAATTTGAAAGAAAATAGTAGTTTCAATTACTATACTATCTACAACATTAATGAAAAAACAGCCATTGATATCTGTAATCTCTTCAATTTCTTTTAGAATATCTAATAAATTTATATCTTCAATCATGTTTTTATCCCACAAATCCCACATTTGATATTAGATTCTCTAAATTTTCAGTGAGTCCCCTGAGTAAATTCTCAATTTTAATACATAAATTAGTTAATTCAAAAGCAATATTAAAAATGTCAGCTTCAAGATCTATTATCGTTGTTAAAATTGCTTTAGGACCCACACTTTGAATAATACAGCGTCCATTTTCGTTTCTTACTATCAATCTTTTCATATTTCCTTTCTTTAGGCTTTGACACAAACTTTGAAAAGTTAATTTAACAGCTGCTGAGACAGCTCCTATCAATATGGGATCTACATCTCCTTTCCATGTATTAGCAATTGGGACACCTGCAGGATAAGCAACGACTATTTGACCTTGAACCTCATTTTGAGATTCTGTAAAATTTCTAATTAAATCAATTATTTCTGATATTTTTTGTATTTCAGACAATAATAATCAACTTTTAAAAATTTATAGAATATCGAATAATAAAATTTAATCTTAACCTATTCAATATCTCTCAATAAAACATATATTCAGACTATAAAAATATATCTATAGCAAAAAATTCTTTCAGTTGGAATTTTCGCGATATGTAGAGATTTTTACTTCAGAGTGTATTAATAAAATCCATTGCGAAGAATAAATCCTCATTCCTTGAGGTACAGTGTAGATGTAATTAATTCAAATTATTTAATGCTTATAGACATAATATTTTATTTATCAAAAGATTTAAATTGACAGTTTTTCACTAGTTTTCTAATTTTTAAATTATTAAAAAAAAAATTAATATGATCATCGACGATTTAATTGAAAAAGGACCAAATTTATATTATAAAAACCGAGAAGATGTTGAAAAGGAGCTATTTAGTGCCATTAAAGAATCCGCAATCCATCAATTTGAGAAATGCGGTTTATATAGGCAAATATGTAAACCAAAAAACTTTAATCCGCGAGTTGACTTAAAATCAATACACGATGTTCCCAGAATTCCTTATTTAAGCACTGCTAATTTTAAAAGGAAAAATGGTAAACCTAAGCAATTATTGTGTGTACCTGAAAGTGAAATTAAAATATGGAGCATGTCAAGTGGAACATCTGGAGATCCATCACTTATTGGGAGAGATTCTGTAAACCTAAAAAGATTTTATACTTCATCTAAGATACTTCTAGAAGATTTATGTAAAGTAGATAATTACGATTGGACACTTTTCTTTACACCACAACCACAAAAAGCATACACTCTTGAAGACACAGTACCTATTGATAATCCAACCAATCATATGTCTTATATGTTTTCTCTTCTTACATCATTACCTATGGAAAAAAGATTGTATGCTTTAAAACTTGCAGATGAAGAATCAAGAAAGAAAGGAAAATTATTTGATTTAGATTCTGAGAAGGTTTTTAGTTTTCTAAACGATAACATTTCCGAAAAAGGAAAAGGTTGGTTTGGGGGTTCCGTTCCTTTATTATACATGACTTTAACAGGATATTACGAAAAAACAGGTCAAATCTTTGATGTTAGTGAGGATTCTGTGATGGTTTTAGGGGGAGGTTGGAAAAAGTTTTCTGGAGAAGCCGTTGAACCTGAAAAATTTAGAGACGATATTAATAAAATACTAAATGTTCCAAAAAAACATATGTTTGACGCATATAGTTTTACTGAAACTGATTTTTGTGGTCTTGAATGCGGACATCATAATATGCATATTCCTCCATGGATAGATGTTATAGTAAGAGATGTTGAGACATTAGAACCTGTTGAAATAGGAGAAAAAGGACTGGCGAACATGATAAATCCTATAGCATATAGCTATGCAGGTGTATCTGTTTTGCAGGATGACATTATAATGATTACAGGAAAAGATGAGTGTCCATGTGGAAGAAAAGGTAAAACAATAAAGATCTTTGGGAGAGCTGAAGGAGCTGAAGCAAAGGGATGTGGAGCTCAATTAGCAGATGAAACCAATTAATTAATAATTTTTTTTTATAATTTAATTTTTAAGCGCTAAGTTCTTTAATACTTAATTTTTTCTAATTTTATTGGACTATTTCGATTCTTACATTATCATTTAGTGGAACTTCACGACATTCATTGTTCATTCAGAGAATTTTATTTAACGACTCATTGGATCAAAAACCTTAGCACATTGCTAGATTTATTTTCTATTTATGTTTTTATTTTGTTTTGTCTAGTATAACTTATTTTAAAATAGATGAAATTATTAAGTATAAATTTTATTATTTGTATAGTTAATAGGGAATTAGGGTAATTTAAATGGAATTAAAGATTGATGTCCCAGCCTTTATTTTTAAACCAGTTTATTCTGAGAATATTACTACCGAAGTAATCAAACGCCAAAATGATGTCTTAAAATTTACTTTTCCTGTATTTGATAAGAAAGATGTATTAGATGTAGCAAAAAAACTTAGTTTGAAAAAAAGAAAAGCACATGATCGTCATATTGATGATTTATTGGATATCATCGCTCAAATTGGTGATGTATGGCAAAATCCAAATTATGACATTCGAAGAGAGACATTAGAAATATTGCCTTTTCTGAGCGGTCAATCAAAAAGCTTATGTGAGGAAGAATTAGCTGGTACTCTCGCATTATGGGACAGGAAAGTTGCTGAACAGCAATTGAGAGGTGAGCTAGGAGGAAAACAATATTTAGAAGATTGGGTTCATAAAGGAAATGCAAGGATCCATGCTCAACCTAGAGGCGTAGTTTTACATAATATGGCAGGTAATGCATTTAGTTTAGGAATAGCGTCATTGTATTACGGATTAATAACAAAGAATGTAAATATGCTTAAACTTTCGCACGGAGCGCCTTTTACAGCAATAAAAGTATGTGAATCAATTTCAGATATTGATAAAAAAATATCTAAAGAAATAGCAGCTCTTTATTGGAGGGGAAGTCGAGGAGATATCTACGATGATTTGTTTAATTCAGGAAATATAAATTGTATTTTAGCTTGGGGGGCAATATTTTCCATTGAAGAGATTAGGAGAAGAGCTAATCGTTATGGTATCAAAATAATAGATAATGGTCCTAAAATGTCTTTTAGTGTTGTATCTGAAGATATCTTTCAAAATGAAAAAAGTATGAATGATACCGCCCATAAAATGGCTATAGACATAGTATTATGGAATCAAAAAGCATGTTTAAGTCCAAGAGTAATCTATGTGATCGAAAATCCTCATAATTCAGAAATTCTAGACCTTGATAAAGAATTTAGTTTAAGTAATTCAAGAAATACAGATAAAAAGATATTTGATGATTTATTTGTTAACGAATTTACTTTTAATAAATCGGATGATTTTAGTGTAAAAAATATGATGAAACGCTCAATTAAATCACTTAAAGACTCTTATTCTAAATTATCAACCTATGGATTTGCAAAAATGCTTGCAGAAGGTCTAAAAAAGGCTGAATATTTATTTCCCCGAGCACACCTTACTCAAGCAGATGGAATGGAAATATTAAAGAAACGTGAATATTTTTTTATAAACTATGTGGTCAAAAACCAAGCAACCATTATAACACCTTCTAAAAATGATTTGTCTTGGACAGTCGTATATCTTAGAAATTTACCATCAATTTCAGAAATAGATATGTGTCAAGATAGATTTGTAATTGTTTCACGGATATTAAATATTGAAGAACTAATACATTCAATCAGAAAAGAAGGATTACAACAATATCTTCAAACTATCTCTTTATTTGGTTCAGATCAAATGGTTAAAGAATTAGCAGAAGAATTTTCTTTATTAGGGGCAAATAGATTCCCAAGAGTAGGGGAACATAATCAACATTCTGTTGGAATGCCCTGGGATGGCCATTATATCTTACAAGATATGATTAAATGGGTATATATTGGCTTTCCTTCAGAGGAGAGGGAAAATAAAGAAGGAGAAAGTATTTCGTTATTTAAAGGAATAAAAAAGGTTAATTAATCTTAAAGAGCGGAATAACTTAATTGAACTAGAATGATTATAGGAGTTCTAAATCAAGATTTTTTTCTATACTAAAAATTTTTCCTCTTTTTTGATAAATCATTAAGAGTCGTAGGATTTTAGATGATGGATTTAAATCTTTATTAAAAAATTTATGAAATTCCCAATTTAAAATGATATGCTGATTCAAATTTAATATATCAATGTATTTTTCACTATTTTCCTCATCAATTATGATATTTTCAGGCGTATCACAAATAAGATATAAATCAGAAATCCACGTATCTGAAATGTTCTTAATTTTTATATTTAATTTAATAATATATTCAATTTCTTTTGGATTTTGATATATTTTAATTTGTTTTAAAATTTCAAAATCATTATTAGATGGTTCAAGTTTATCTTTCTTTTCAATCTTATTATTGCGATATAAGATATTGATTTGTTTATTTACGATGAGATTTTTTAGAATTTCCATAATATTAGACTTATCAATTTGGAACTCTTGCCTTAATTGTTCGATTTCAATTGGTCCTTTCTTAAGATTGTAATTCAGCCATTCAATCAATTTCTGATATCCGTGTTTTGGCATTGAAGCATGCAAAAAAATAATTAATTCTTCTTTTCTTCGTTCTTCTTCAAGATTTTTAAGTGGTCCTTTATTTTTAAGAGTCTGATAACATAATAAATAAAGCGGATAATGATTATGGTGTTTAAGGATTAAATCTAGTTTATCATAGTTTTCTTGACTGAAATCATCTAATATACGATTTAATAACTGTGAAAATAATGACTCTACAAATTTAGGATTTGTAGCATATAATTTTCTTATTATATTATTAATACTTTTAATTATATGTTTATTTTGGGGGGAAAAACGAGAAAAGATCTCAAAAAAACGGTTAAATCCATGTTTAAGTATTGATTCTCTCAACAGAAATTCAATTGCTTCTAAATTATCAATTTTATCATTTTCAATAAATAAGAAAAAATCATCGTCAAATAATGCACTATGATATTCCATTATTTCCTCAATTGTTTTTCTCATTGCTTTATTTACTAAATAATCATCATAATCTAATGCTAATATTAAATCCTGGACAATAGGTTTAATTAATTCTTTTCTTTTAATCCCTAACTTTCCAATAAGAAAAAGTATTTTTTCTTGAGCAATCCAATCTCTCTCTGGAATTGATTGGACTAATCTCTTAATATCCTCAACTGAATATGTTTTAATATACGATTTTAATAATAAATCTAGCCCTTCTCTTCTTACACTTATATCTTTTTCATCTAATAAGAGTTCTAATTCTTTATCAAATTTTAATATGAGTTTAGGTCTTTCTATAAAAAGTTTATCAAGAAAATCAATTATTTTTACTCTAATATTCCATAAATCATCACTTAAATTTGTGATTAATCCCTGTATTAAGTTTTTTTCATATTTAGAAATTCCAGAATAGATATCAATGAAAAAATCAACTAATTTTTCTCTAATATTAGGTTCTATATTTGTTGTTTTTGACTTTAAGAAATCCAAATCATGTCTAAATAAACTGAGATTTCTATTTAATGAATTCATGTAGATTTTTAACGCTGAATCTTGTACATTTTCTTCGTAAAAATCTACAAAAGGTTTCACTTTAACGAGTTGCTCTTTAGATAATTCAACTCCATTTTCTTGTATTTCTAAAATCCCCTCTAAAATATGGGGTATTAGGTCATAATTATCATTATTTAATAAAGAAATTAAAGTATTAAGAGCATTATTAAAATTCCCTAATCGTATGTCTTCTTTTATTGGTTCTAAATTTATTTCTGTAATTTTAGCAACAACCTATCAATTTTATTATATCACTATGTAATATTATAATATACATAAAAAAATTCATGTTTAAGACTTTGTTTTCCGTAATTTCTGGTATTTTTATAAAAACTTATTCATTTTTTAAATCTTAAATATAATTCAATAGAACTGGATGTCCAAAAGAATGCGGTGGAATTGACAAAGTTGAAAAATCATCGTCATATTGCTCGCAATTAGGGTGGTGTGAGTGTAAACTCGGTTTAACCCAAATGATAAATTGCTTAATTCTAGATAATTATTCCTTGAAATTCCCCATTTTTTACATTCTGAATTATTCTGAAGTAATTATATTATAACTTTAATTCAATAGAGTAAAGGATTTGAATTAAGTTTATACACATTTTTGCTGTAATATACTTTCAATAGAATTTGCGACTTATATATATAACAAGCTAACATGCGAAAATAAAAGTTTAGAGATTTTGAATAGAGTATCACATATAATTTTTCAAGAAAATGTAGAAGAGGTATTAACTCGAATAATTACATGATCTGAAAAAAAATAAAATAGAGTTTTAGAAATCTAAACACTAAATTATAATATGTTCTGTTCTCGAAATGACCTCATCTTGAATTTCTTTTCCTAAATCAGTAAAGTAAGCAGAATAACCTCCAACTTTTACGATTATATTTCTATATGGTTCTGGGTTCTGCTGAGCAGCTTTCAAAACTTCTGTAGATACAACAGTAGGTTGAAGCTGTTGTCCTCCTAAACTATAGTAAGTTTTTAGTAGAGAAATCCACTTTTTTCTAGCTTCTTTTGTTTTTCCAATCCCAGAGGGATGCATTCGTATATTAACTGCACAACCACAAACATGTTCAAAATCAAGAGCAGCTACTGATCGCATAACACCTGTTGGTCCGTTCTTCTCAACATTGTAGGGATTACAGCTTGCTGCAAATGGTTTTCCAGCAAGTCTACCATCTGGGGTCGCAATACCAATTCGCCCATCATATGTGTGAGATGTCATTGATATGATAAAAGGAGCATAAACACCACCTCTATAAGTCTTATAATTATAAGTTTCTTCAAATATTCGAGAAGTAACCTCTCGCGCAAGTTGATCACATTCTGGATTCCCATTCCCCCATTTTCCTTCAAGAGCCATTATTATTTTGTGGATTTCTTTATGTTTATCTGAGAAATTATTATCGATTGCTTCAATCAATTCTTTAAATGTGAATTGCTTTTGTTCAAAGATAAGTTTTTTGATTACATACAAAGAATCAACCAAATTTGCTACACTATTCATTATAAGGATTCCTTCAGCATCGTAGAAAGCACCTCCTTGAGTCACATCTCTTTTAGATTTAAAGCATCCTCGCATGAATGAAGATATGAAAGGTGCTGGAAAATACTTAGCAAATAGTCTATCACGTATATTAGTGGCTTCTACTATTTTTTGAATAACAAAATCTATTTGCTGATAAAATGCATCTAAGAATTGATCGAATGAATGAAAATTATCTGGGTTACCCGTTTTTAACCCCACATCATTTATTAAACCACCAAGTGTTAAGCAATTACCATTTCGAAGTGTCATATCCAAGGTTCTACATAATAATAGTGCTGAAAAACCAATTCCTCCAGTTTTTCCCGGACTACACAGATCTACACATCCAGTGATTGAATAAGCATTCGCATCTTTTGCAGTAATTCCTCGCTTCTTTAATGCTTCAATACAGACATTATCATTTAATACAGATATGCTTGAATATCCGTTGTACTGAATTTCAGCAACCTTCATAAATAATTCTTCAGGACTTTTATCATGAAAACGAACAGCAAAATTAAGCGAAGCTTTAGATCTATCTGCTGCTTCTAAGATTAGATAACTAAGATCATTTGTTGCGTCTTCTCCTCCTTCATTTAAGCCTCCTACCGTTACTGGTTCTGAACCTTCAAATCGTTGACTAAAATCACTTACAGCATTTGAATATGGACGGATATTATGACTCATTATATTTAGAACTAATTCTTCAAGTAATTCTCGTGCCTCTTCTCGAGTAATAAGACTCTTTTCAATATCTGAACGATAATAAGGAAAAAGTAGCTGATCTAGACGCCCTGGACCATGTACATTAAAGGGAATGGCTAGATCTACTGTCGTCTTAACAATCCAAAATATTTGTACTGCTTCACGAAATGTAGTTGGAGGAGAAGTTAGAATTTGCTTACATGATTCATGAATAACTGATAGAATTTTTTTTTTCTCTATATCATTTGTATTATCTAATTCTTCTCCTACCTTTTCTGCCAATCTATGCGAATAAACTAATACAGCCTCAATTGTTATTTCAATAGATCTTAAAAAATCCCTTTGTTCACTAGTTAAATCTAAATTTAATTCTATCTCGTCCTGGATCTCTTTTAGCATTCTCAAGAATCCTTTTTTCAAGATTGTTTCAAAATCTAAAACTAGATGCCCTTGCCATACACCAATAACCGCACAAGGTGATATTACAATATCATTTTGAGCAGTTTTTAATGGTAAATGCGTTAAAAAGTCATATGCTTCACCAGTATATACTTCAGAATTGGCATATTCTTTTTCTAAAATATCTGCAAGTGTTTTTTCTTTCCAATATGGTATAAGTTCTTTAAGAAGGAGTCTTTTATCATCTTCTTTAATAGTATATGGATTTATTTTTCTTTGGTCTAATGTGTCAGTTCCAAGTGTTGTAATAGGAGCCCCTATCTTTTTTGTATTTTCAAGTAATTCCCGGAGACCATCAGGTCCAATTTTATCAATCATATAAGACATGTAGTTTTTATAACTTTGTTTCATGTACTTTTTCATTGTTTTTGCATCAAGTTCAACTTCAAAAACTTTGTTCCATATTCCGCGTTCTATGTCAATAGGGATTCCAAGAAAATTTTCTGTCCATTTTCCAGCAATTCTATCATCAGGATCGATATAAATTGTCATGTTTTCAAGAACATTCTTCATAGAAAAAGCAACTCTTACACTAAGTGGTATATTCTTACCTTCAGTTTCTTTCCATTTCTCTGTATATAGTTTTGCTCTCTCTATAGAAATTAAAGGCATCTCATCAAGGAGCCTTCTTCTTATTCTTTTTATTCTATCGCTGGCGTTATCAATAAGGTTCATAATCATCTACCATATTTTAATTAGATTATTATAGAACTAATTAATTATTGGTATACTTAATTTAGTATAATTTTTCTTAGAATTAGTTAAGATCAATAAAATAAAAATATTTATAAGTTGTTGTTTTGATTTAATTTAAGAAAAATATGAGGGTTAATAGCTTAATGATTTATAACAACACTAATAGAATGTTGTTCAAACCGTTTTGTAATCTTTTGGAGATTTTCTTCTGTAAGTTCACCCATATCTTTATATAGATACCCCATTCCCACCTTCTCATACTTTGTTTTTGCTAATTTATTATATGGCATTAAATGAACTGGTCCATTATACCCTATTTCTTTCAAAAAGTAGGCTATACTGTTTATAGTATTTTCATCTGTATTTACTCCTGGAATTATGGGTACACGAGGAATAATTCTTTCACTTCCAATTTTTGAATGTAAAATAGAGAAGTTTTCTAAAATCTTATTATTTGGTACAGTAGTATATTTTTTGTGAATTTCTGAATCTATGTGCTTGATGTCAAATAAAAAAAGATTGACAGTTTGAATTAAGTCGTCGATAAAATCATTGTTAAAATAACCACATGTTTCTATTGCAATATGTATCCCCTTTTCTTGTAAAGCTTTGAGAAATTCCAAAAGGAACTCAATTTGTACAGTGGGTTCTCCTCCTGAAATAGTAACACCTCCTTCAGAGTTATCATAAAAAGGTTTATCTCTTAATGCAATTTCGACCAATTCTTCAATTGATATGTCTTTTCCGATAATTTCCATAACATTATTTGGACATGCTTCAACACATGTTCCACAAGTAGTACAAAGTTCTTCATTTCTAACAATTTTATCATTTTCTAATTGAAGTGCACTATTAGGACAAGCATTCACACAATTTTCACACTTTAAACATTTTTCTTCAAAATAAGACACTTGAGGATTAAGTTTTTGCGATTCTGGATTTTGACACCAAACGCACTTCAAGGGACATCCTTTTAGAAAAAATAAGGTTCTAATGCCGGGACCATCATATATTGCATAATTTTGGATATCAAATATAATGCCCTTCATAAACTTATTTAAAGAAATCGTGATTTTAAATATTAATTTTATTTTTATATAAAATAATTAAACTAATTTATTGTTTGATGGTCATGGGGTAATCCAAAGAAAGAATTATTATTTCTTTTACTCTTTTTTATCAGATTTCTGGAAGTATTGTCTTATTAAAAAACTCACGAAAAAATAATAAACAAAGCTATACTAAATTTTAGTATAAACCTTTTCTATTCTTTTAAATAGATATTTTAATTAACGGATTATTAGATTTTAGGAGGAAGAAGCTTGGCAAAAAGTCTGTTCGGAACGGCAGGGGTCCGAAGAGTTTATACAAATTACACTAACAACGATGTTATGCTAACTCCCGCAATGGGTTTAGATTTGGGATTGGCATTAGGCACATATTTACATAGAACCGTTAAGCAGGCTAATACATACACTGCTACAGTGGTTATAGGTAAAGATATTCGTATGTGCGCTTTACCTATAGAGCACGCACTTATTTCGGGATTGGTAAGCGTAGGATGTAAGGTAAAAACAGTAGGAATAGTCACTACCTCAACTTTGACTATGTCTCTCCAATTTCTCAACGCCGATGCTGGAGTGATGATTACAGCGTCTCACAATACACCAGAATATATTGGATTAAAGTTCTGGAATCCTAGCGGGATGGGATTTACACCCGATCAAGAAGAACAAATTGAAGAGATATTTAACACGAAAGATTTCGCACATAAGGCGTGGTTCGAAGTCGGAAAAGTAACGACCGTTAATGACATCAACGATACACACATAAACGATGTAATGGAACGTATTCAATTCGACGGAAAAAATATGCATGTAATAGTTGATCCTGGTAACGGAAGTAGTTGTGAAATCGTTCCAAAATTATTAGGAAAATACAACGTTAACGTTATGACAATAAACAGCCAAATGGATGGACATTTTCCGGGAAGACACAGCGAACCAAACAAAGAAAACCTTATACAGATATCTAAGTTTCTTCAAATCTCTGATCGCGAAGATATAGGAATTGCCTTAGATGGGGATGCGGATAGAGTTATATTTCTCGACGAGAATGGAGAGATTGTCGATCCAATTAGACTTTTAGCCTTAATGGCTAAACACTATTTATTAAAATACAAAGGAACAAAACTTTCCGAAGAGAATTTAAAGGTAGTTACTCCCATAAATTCCTCCAGCTTAGTAGAAGACACTCTTAACCCCTTAGGGTGCGAAGTAATAAGGACAGAAGTAGGAGATATTAAAGTAGCCTATGCCCTTAAAAAATGTAATGGATTTGTAGGTGGTGAAAGCAGTGGTACCTATATTTGGCCTGCAACGCATTATGGTCCGGATTCAATCGTTACCATTGCCAAGGTATTGCAAATGATTACGGATACAGGAAAGAGTCTTAAAATGCTACTTGAAGATATTCCAAATTACCCATTTTATAGAAGAAATTTCAAATTAAGGCAAGATATTCCTTTTACTGAAGAAATTAACCAAACAATTATCGATGAAATGCAGGGTGTATTTAATAACTTAAATAAGGAGATTGTGCGAATAAGTAAAATGGATGGCTGCCGCTTTGATTACGATGGAGGATGGATCTTGATAAGGCGTTCAGGTACAAGCCCATATCTGCGGATCTCTGGCGAATCGAATACAAGCATGGAAGAATCCATAAAGATGAACGAGGAGGCAGAATTAAAAATGAGAGTCCTCGATCTCATTTAATTTCAATCTTCTTAAAAGAACTTGTAGGCTGTAGAAAATAAGAAGGTTGAAGTATTTATAGTATCACTCTAACAATTTTTCCCAGTCGATAAATTTGTCAATAAAATCAGTAACTATGCTAATCTCATCTTCTTGCAACCCTGGCTTCAACCTATTGATGTTGCGTAATGTAGTGTAAGTGTCTGAAGGGCTTAAAATTATAGGCACCGTTCTTTGGTTAGCCTCATATATTACTTTGACATCAGGTTGAATAAATCCCGTTAAAATCAATGCAGACACATCTTCTCCTAATGCAGCCAAAGCTAAATCGGTTCTGTCTCCTCCAGTTATAATAGCAGTTTTTTTAGTTTGTCTTAGATACTTCAAAGCTGACTGAGTGTTCATTGCTCCAACTATATACGACTCTACGCGATTATTTAATCCAGCCACGGCAGGATCGTTTATCAATTCTCCCCCAATAGCTGCTTGAACCTCAGATACTCTCGGTGATATTAATTCAATACTTTTTTCGATTATTCCAAATATAGGAATGTTATATCTACCTATGTGATTTTTATCTAATTCCTGTATTCTTGCTTTGTAATCAAAATCAATTTGATTAAAAATTATGCCTTTAATGTTAATATTTCTAAACTCGAAATACTTTTTCGCAAAGAATAAGTTATCAATGCATTTGTCTGAAGATTCGGTCTCAACAAAAATAAGGTCGTTTATTCCCAAGGTTTGAGCAACAGTCACATCATCTAATCCCACTCGGATAAATTTTTTTATGCTAGGTCCGCCTTCTATGACCACATAATCAGCATCAGCAGTTAACTGGTCGTACGATTTCTTGATATTTGCCAAGTGCTCTCTCTTCTTTTCAGCGTCAACGGTATCGATGTAATAGCAATCTGGAACCGAAACTGGAGAATGTAAATCGTAGGGTAGGCTTGAAGTTTCTACACACGATTGTATAAACCCAACATCGGGATCCGCTTTAGCAGTAAACGCACTTTTAGATATACCAATGGGTTTGAAATAGGTTACTTTCTTGCATTCTCTTTCTAATTTCTTTAGAATTCCAATAGAAAGCATGCTTTTTCCTACGCGTTCTTTAAGAGAACATAAATATAATGGTTTAACCATAACTTTTACCTAATTTTCTTTTTTTATAGTGATTTTAATGTCTACCGCACTATATCCTTTAATAAAGGATAACAACGGATTTATGTCCAACTCGACGATTTCAGGAAAATCATTTACGAGTTGGGAAATTTTTAGCAATACTTCTATAACAGAATCCACATCAGAGGTACTTTCACCCCTTACACCTTGAAGTAAGCTAAATATTTTAGTTTTTTGAAGCATTTCTAGCGCATCTTGTTTAGTAAACTTATACGATAAAGCAAACGAGACATCTTTAAGGAAATTTGCATAAATTCCACCCGATCCGCACATCAACAACGGTCCGAATTGAGCATCTCTCGACATTCCAATGATTAATTCGTTGAACTTGCTTTCTTTTTTAAAGTCAATCATCTCTTGTACCTCCACTCCATAGATTCTCGCATTTGGAGGACCAAATCTTTTTGCATTGTCGACAATTTGAATAAACGCTTCAAACGCGTCTTGTTCGCTTTCGATGTTTAATAGGATACCCCCTACATCTGTCTTATGAATGATTTGAGGGCTAACGATTTTCATTACCGATTTTCCAATTTCATTTTGGAGTACTCTCGCTTCGTTAGGAGTTCTAGCTAAACGAGACTTAGGTGCTTTAATCCCGTAACACTCAAACACTTCGCTAGTTTCTGAACTCAATAACACTGTTCTGTCGTCTAGTCGAGCAGTAGCAAAAATCTCTTTCACTCGCTCTCTATTAACTTCAAATTCCTCAATTTGCAGTTCATTTAATGGAGTTCTACGCAGTATCTCCGCTCTTTTCACTAGCGTTTTAATTGAGTGAACTGCGGCGTCTGGAAAGCTATAACAGGGTATTTGGTTATTTCGAAGATATTTACTCGCATCTTTTATCGATTTATCTCCTATAAATGAGCATATTATTGGAAATTTGGTCCTCTCCTCTGAAAAGATCTCGCTTATAATTTTTGCTACTTCCATTGGTTTTGTTTGCGCTTGAGGGGTGAGAATAACTAAAACGCCGTGAGTAGAAATATCGTTTTTGAGTTGATCTTTATTATTCAGTCCTAAGACGGTTCTTAAAGAATATTCGTATCTATCGGGAGATGCATCTCCCACTATATCGACTGGATTAAATATTGCAGCTTCTAATGGCAACTTTTCTCTAAGATCGTGAAGAATAGATTCAGAAAATTGAGAAAGCTTCAAATTTTCCCTTTCAAATGCGTCGGTCGCTACTATACCCGGACCTCCTGCGTTAGTAATTATCGTAAACGAATTTTCCTTTGGGATCGGTTGGTAAAGTAAAGTCTCGCCAAAATCAAATAGTTCCTCAATAGTTTTTGCGCGAATGACTCCGCATTTTTCAAACGCAAGGTCGTACGCGATATCTGAACCCGCTAAAGCTCCAGTGTGACTCGAGGCAGCGCGAGCTCCAGCCGCGCTCACTCCAGACTTTAAAATAACTATTGGTTTTTTTCTCGCGGCTTTCGGAACTACTTCTAAAAATCGATCTCCATCTTTAATACTTTCAAGATAGCAAAGAATAACTTTTGTGTCTTCGTCTTCTGCTAAATATTCGATAAAATCCACCGCTCCTAAATCTGCTTTGTTGCCCAGACTCGCGTTATACGAAAAACCATACGATTGCGTCATAGAGAAATCCATCATTCCTATTAACATCGCTCCGCTTTGAGATATCATAGCAATATTTCCCTTTTTCGGGGTATCTGCTGCGAAAGAACCGTTGTAGTACATACCAATTAAACCAAGGCAATTTGGACCCAATATCCGCATATTGTATTGTTTAGCAAGATCAATTAGTTGATGCTCTCTTTCAATACCCTCGTTTCCAATTTCCTTGAAACCCGCAGAAATTACGATACATCCTTTTATTCCCTTCTTACCACATTCTTCTAAAACAGGATTTACAAACTTGCCAGGAATTACAAATATAGCCAAGTCAATCTCATCTGGTACATCAAGTACGCTTTTGTACGCTTGCAGACCGCAGATGTTTCCAGCCTTAGGATTTATGGCGTAAATTTTACCTTGATATCCCGAATTGATTATATTGTTTAATACAGTGTGTCCTACTTTTCCTGGGGTACCACTGCTGCCAATCACCGCTATACTACGAGGATTGAAGAAATACGCTATATCTGACATTTTATATACCTAGTCAATCAAGGTGAAATTTATCAATATGATTAGTTCGCGTTTAATTATAAACGTTGTAGTTTAATTAATATAAATCCTTATTGAATCATACTTATTAGCAAGGTGATTTCTATAACAAGCATAGTAATTATTACAAACAAAGGGGATATTAACCTCAAACTTTTCGACGAAGAAGCCCCTATAACGATATCAAGTTTTTTATACCTCATCAGCCAAGGATTTTACAACGGTTTAAAGTTTCATCGAGTTATCGCCGATTTTATGATTCAAGGCGGTTGCCCTTTAGGTAGAGGAACTGGTGGTCCAAAGGATAAGGGAATAACATCTTTTCCTTACCAAGGACAGAACCTAAGTTACCCGTTTCCAGACGAATTTCGCAGTGGTAAAAAGTTCGAAAACCCCGGAATATTAGCAATGGCAAACGCTGGTCCTAACACAAACGGATCTCAGTTTTTCATAACTCACGTTCCGACTCCTTGGTTGAATAACAAACACACGATATTTGGGGAAGTCATGTCGAGCAAGGACCAAGACGTTGTAAATGCGATTTCTCAAGGAGATTCAATAAAGGAAATAAAAATCATATAGCTTTTGATTTTTTTTTATTTTGAGTATTTAATTATTTATTTTTTTATCTCTTTTTTATTGTGGTCAGATAACCGACGAATTTCTTTCCTTAACACTTCACCCCCTGTGATTTTTGGAGAGTTGATAGAAACCTCTTATTAAGTAATCTTGATTTTGGCTTAGTGTTAGGGACCGTGAGGTATTAGCTTTAATCGTCTTAAGATTAACCCAAGTTTTATTCATTTTCCACGAGTTATAAAGAAGCATGCGTGCCATTAAATCTAAATAGCGTACGCCATCGTGATTTGACCTCCATCGCGTGTTAATTCGATTTAAGTCGGAAAATCCCGTTTCGATCATCCACCGTCGACGATAAAAGAGGGAAACGCGGGACACCTGCGAACTCGTTTTTCCTTTTGTTTCTCAGTTGTCATGACCGTAAATACCCTATGTTGAGCTTCCTTTAAGTTGATTCTCCCGCTTCTGTACTCGCGTTTAACACCTTGAAGCGAGAACCCGCGCTTGGCTTTTATTATCAGGTAAACATGAGTAAACGCGCGATGCTTTGATTCAGTTGCACTAGAAAAGGTGTACCTCCTCACCCCTTCAGCTCTATCTTCGATGTACTCCGAAATGTAACGCTTAATCCTTTTGTATTGCTTAGCAGGAATCAATATATTTCCTCCTATATCCTTTATTTAATTTATAAGCATTGCTCTGTAAAGCTTTATATCCATTAGTACACATTTGAGTTCTAATCTCAAATTAAGCAGATAATAAAGAAACATAAGAATAATAGGAATTTTAGATCGACCCGTTGCCACCAGTTCTAATCCTGCGTAAAGATGCGTGTCGCGAGAAAGCAGCGAAAACGCGAGGTAATGCCGCATCTTTTTCGTATCTTTTTGCCGATTAGTACATTTCATCATTTTTCCCTCCCGTTTTCCGTAATATGGATGTTCAGCAAAGTCGATAATTACATTGACCTTTTTAGATATCAATCTTGATTCTAAAGCCTTTCTTTAATTGATTGTCTAAGCATTTACGCAACATATTGCGCGCTTTTTGTAGTTATATTCTTCTTAAGTACCGGTTAACTTCAATTTGATTTGGAATTACTCGTTGTTTTCGACCGTCTGCGAATGTTTTTCTTCTTCCTCTTCGTTTGCTTAAAGTGTAGTCGTTGAGCGTCTTGCTAGTGTCGTGGATGGATCTACCTAATATTTCAGAAAAGAAGAACATCTTCAGAAAGTCCACATCTTTATAGATGTAACTCCTTGGCTTTCTACGCAACCACATGCGAGATGAGATTTCACACAAAAGTTTTTAAAAAATGCAAGAATATTCTCATTTGAAAGAAGTGATTTAATTCCCAAACTCAGAAGTGAGCTAGGAAAATGTTTGTTTAGTCGCATAAATAAATATAATCACTTCTTTCGTATAAATTTTAAGGTAGATTTCCAATGGAAATAGATCTTAAAAAATAAACATTGTAATTTAAAAATTGAAATTAAATTATAAGAGAAATAGATTCTGCTCAAGAGATTTCAATCATTTAAATCCTTTGATACTGTTATTTTTTTATTTTAGTTTAATTTTAAGGCAGATAAAGATTTTTTAACCAAAATGATTATTATTTAAATATAATTTGAATTAATCTGGAAATAGAACTCGAGTTAATGATTCGAAAATAGCATGAGTAGAGAATTAAAAAACATCATTGACACTATAGACGAGGAAGATAAATCTCAGACGCAGTTATTGACAGATATTGAGCTTTTAAGTGAACAACTTCAAAGATTAAAGTTTACAGTTCAAGAACAGAAACAGATCATAAATGAACAGCGAAGCAAACTTCAGAGGATGCGAAGAGACGATGTTCCAGAAGATATTCAAATTCTTAAAGAATTGGTAATCTCCCAACGGCAAGAATTAGTTAAAAAAGAGAAATATTTGGAGATCTTAAGTAAAAATTTAGAAGCTATGCAAATTAACGAACAAAACATCTTAGCGGAACAAAAAGAACAGATTTCAGAATTAGAGCAACAACTGTGGCAATTAAACGAAGATAAGCGCGAAAAAATACAGCTTGAAGAGCAACTGAAGATTATTAAATCACAAAATTTAAAGCTTCAAGAAGAATTCGCAAAAAAAGATAATATCGAGCAAGACAAGACCCAAATAGATTTCCTAAAAGAAGAAATAAGGAGATTCCAGGAAGTAAACGACAATTTGCAGGAGGAATTGTTCAGAACTAGTGAGCAATTGCATACAGAATTGGAAAAAAAAAAGGTTGGAATGGAAAAGAGTTCTGAACTAGAGGCTCTAAAGAACAGAGAAAACGATTTACTTAAGAAAATCGAATATTTGGAAAAAGAGTTAGGCGAGCTGGAAAATAATGAAGCACAGAGAGATTCGAGCGAATCCAAAGCGGAGCTTTCTTCCATCTCCGACAGCTCTTACGATAATTTTGTACTAAGCATAAATTCAGATGATGCATACCAGAACAAAATTATTTTAAAGCTTTTTTCAGGTTCTACTCAAGAATCGAAAGAATCATTTCTGAACAAATTAATTTTAGATATAGAAAAGAGCGATGTTTATGTTAAAAAAATGATAATTGAACTCTTAGGAGAGTTAAAAGACCAAACTGCTTTTAAAACATTAAGTCAATTAGTAAAAGATGACAATGAGAATTGGCTAGTTCGCCACGCTTTAGTTAGAGCATTGAGTCGTTACAACGATAGAGAATCCACAAATTTACTCAAAGAATTTTTGAGAGATAAGGACGTAGATGTGCGGGAATTAGCGAGCAGGATTTTAAAAATAAGAATGAAGCGTGAATGAGGTAACCCTTATAAGGTATAAGTAGAATTTTTAATAAAAATAATATTATATCAAAAGTATATACAAAATAGTTAGTTCAACGATCAAGCATACATGTACGTGACGAAAAAACGTTATAAACTCGGTAGGTGGAATTTTAGCGAGGACGCCAATAAATAGGTGTTTATCGAGCAAAGAAACGGTAAAAGAAGGTATACTTACCAAGTAGAACCCCCGAAAGAATTTACTGAACTGACAGAAATGCTTAAAGTCGTAAACAAGCAAATAGATTGCTGCGAAACGGCTACTGAGAACAATGCTTTATTCGAAAAGTTGATTAGCATTTCAAAGCAAATGCAAAAAATGAGAAGAGGCGAATAGTCGCTAAATTCACTATTTTTTAACGATACTCTTAAAAAATTGGAGTTTTTATATTTAAATTTTGAGAGTTGTTTAACACTTTAATATATTGAGTTTATACAATCTCTAACTAGATTATTATTGCGCATAAGGTGATAATTATTTCCGTCCTTACTAAACTAACTCCCGAATTTTTAATTGAGTCGAAGCGTATGCCCGCGCAGAGGTGGAATTGGAGCCATTCTCTAAATAAATGGGTAATGCCAATTATCGATAAAAACGGGAAAAAGAAATATATATATAGTTCCGAACCGCCTGAGAAGTTCATTTATTTAACTCAAGAAATAAAAAGAGTTAACGAGGAATTGATGAATGCTCAAACTTGTTCAGAGCAAGAATTTATATTCAACGAATTAATGGAATTGTCTAAAAAAATGCAGAACATGGGAAAGGATTAGTAAGTGTTCAAATCTTTTCTAATTAGTTTCTAACAATATGTATTTCCTGAGCTTTTGAGCTAGAAGATCGTGAAAATTGGGCTCTAGTTTTAGAAACAAATTAAGAGCCGTGTTTAAACTAATGTTGTTCCCAACTGATATGTAATAACTCTTATTTGAATTAATTCTCGGAACAGCATATCCAATATGGTCTTCCTTATAACTCACTATGGGAAATTCTTTTGCGGTATCTTGGTCTACTTTTCCAAATAAAAGAGTTTTAGTATACCCAAACACAGATGTATCGTTTTTAAGCCCTAACTCGCAGGCTACTCCGTAAAAAAAAGGGTGCATTCGGCCACTAGCGTTAATTATGTAGCAATCCGGTTTTACTTTAAGTATTCCAATCAAATCGAGATAAATATCAGTATGGTTTAGAAAAAGTAGTGTAGAAAAATAATCCGTAAATTTAGGACAAAAAACCTTATAACAAGTATCGAGCGACTTTCCTAGTCTTAAGTCGATTATGTCTGCTACACCAAAAGATTTAGATCCTACAATTCTGAATTTTAGCAATCCAATTGTGTTAAAATCTTTCCTATTATCCTTCTCGATTATCTCGCTTGACTTTTTGACTTGATATTCTCTGACGTTTTTAAGGTCTCTAAATGGAGTATCTTTTAAAAAGGGTTTTATACATTCAGGACACACGTATCTATAACTTAAATTGTGGACGCTACATGATTTATTTTGGACTTCATTCGCATCGTTATTCGTCATTTTCTTGCGGATGCAAGTTCTCGCTTTTTCCTATAAATCTTAGCAATCAATTGGGTCCAATTTTCTGGTGGAATTTTTACATCTTCTTTGTTTCTGAGGAGAATCGCCTCTGAAGGACATTTAGTAACGCAAATCCCGCATCCAATACATCTTTCTCTCTCAATTTGTGCTATCTTATTTAACGTGATGGCGTCCATAGGACAAAATTCCACGCAAGTTCCACACCCTGTGCATTCTGTACTCAATACTTCGGAATAATAATTAGTTGCAAACAGTTTTGCTGGCTGATCGAGAGTTTTTGCGTCTCTAAGGATTCCACAACAACAATTGCAGCATAAGCAAAAGCCCCCTGCGTCTTTCGAGTTTCCTGGCTGAATTACAAGACCTTTCTCTTCCGCTTTTTCTAAGATCTCTATTGCTTCTGATTTGGTTATTTCACGAGCGTTTCCATTGTCGATATACGCCTGACTATTGACCATGCATCTCTCAATCATATCATGTTTGCAAGACTTTCCCATTAATTCTCTCGATTGAACACAAACGCATGGAGCAACTGCGTAAGGTCCTTGGACTGAATCGAGGATTTTCCTCGCGCTATCGTAATCCATTACCTGATTCTCGTGAGTGAGAGCGGCATTAATGGGAATCGTACGCATCTGAGGAACTCCCGTCTTTTCACCGAGAAACTCTTTTATAAACTCCGGACCATATTCTTCAGACGCTTCTGCCTTCTCTTTTGTAAGTTTATTGACATGTTCTTCAAAAATCCCAATTGCGTAAGGTAAATTTCCATATGAGTTGAGTGTCTTTATAGGGCTATCCTCTTTGTAAATAAGTCCTTTTTCTACCATAGTGTCAAGTTTCTTCTTGAGATCATAGAGAAGTACACCGCTATCCTTAATTTTGGAATGTATTTTTTTCAAGGAATTTGGAAAAAAACTTAATAGTGTTGCCAATTCTGCCTCTTCGGCAGTAAAGAAAGCTTTTAAAACTTTTATATCCGCTCCCGTTTCTGAGTAAGGGAACCCTATAGGCATCGAATCGAGATGCTCTTGTAATTTGCGATAAGTTTCTTGTATTTTATCCAATGCAGTTCGCCACCTAAAACTGATATTTATGGTTAATTCTTTTTGATTATTTAATTTCTCAAATAATTGAATAACTATTATGAATATTCAGTTATTAAATGTAAAGGGATTCGCAAAAATAATTGTTAAATTCAAAGGTTAAGGTTTAATTAATATCCTCAATAAGATTTATCCATAAAGCAAATTAATTTAATCCGGTGAGAAAAAAATTAAGGTTGCAGTTTCGGGGAAAGGAGGAGTCGGTAAAACCTTAATTGCGGGAACTATAGCTCGACTTTTTGCTAGCGACGGATTCGAAGTGCTAGCTATTGACAACGATTCCGCTATGAACCTTAGCTACACGCTTGGAATTAGCAACGATGTCAAATCTAAGATCGTGCCGATAGCGGAAATGAAAAAGATGATTAACGAAAGAACTACAGTAGAGGGTGCTGGGCCGGGGGTTTATAACATCAATCCAATGGTATCGGATATCCCTGATAAATTTAAAGTCTCTGGTCCGGACGGATTGCAATTACTTGTGCTAGGTTCCATCGAAGAACCTGCAACAGGCTGTTTGTGTCCAGAAAACGCTTTAATTAGAACGCTCCTTCATAATTTATTTGTTAAGAGAAACGAGGTGGTAATCGTCGATTTTGAGGCGGGCTTAGAGCATCTAGGACGGGGAACCGCCAAGGGAATCGATGTAATGCTCGTCATAACCGAACCGTCTCAAAAATCGCTAGACCTTTGTCATAAAATCGTGTCATTATCTAAAAAACTTGGTATTATTAACATTTATTTAATAGCGAATAAGATCGTGGACGAGTCACAGTTAGACATAATTAGGGATAAGACCAAAGATTGGGAAATTCCGTTGTATCATAATATTCCATACGATCAAGAAATAGGGAAAGCAGATTTGAAAGGAGTATCTCCTCTGGATTTCAACCACGATTCGGAAGCAGTCAAAGCCATAAAGATGCTCTATTTAAAGCTAAAAGAATTAAAACGAGATGTTTTCGATTTATAGAGAAACATAACTGAAATAAAAAAGAATAGAAACATCTTAAAACTTGAGAAAGAGAGAACTATAATATATCTGAAAGATCTAAATCCTGCTCGTTGGCAATTTTCTTCCACGTATTAATAGCATCCAGGGCTTCTTCTTCGTTCATCATTTCGATTGCGTAACCTGCGTGAACTATAACATATTTGCCAATCATAGGATTTTGAATTAGTGCAATAACGATGTTTTGTTGGATTCCGTCAAAATCTACTAAAGCAGTGTGGTTTTCCCTATTAATTTCGAGTATTTTTCCTGGGATTGCTAAGCACATGAGTTTAAGTACCTTTTAATGCAAGTTCTATTTATTAAATGGAACGAGTTTAAATAAAGATTCTTATTTCTCAATATAACTCGTATATGACAGTTGTTTATGTGAAAAAAGCGACGAAAATGAAGAAAATCGACAAACATATTAACAAGATACATATCAATACGGCTCCAGAGTTAACCGATTGTGGTTCGTATTCGTATTCTTCTAATTGGTATAACTCTTTCTTTTTCGATTCCAATTCTTTTTCAAGGTTCGATAACTTAGTTTTTGCAAGAAAGATTTGCGATTTGGCAGAATAGTCGCTCGATTTCTCTAACGATTCAATTTCGCTTTTTAAGATACCAACCTCTTGTTCCTTCTGTTCAATCTCCTCGTCTAGTTTAGTCCGCACTTTTTCTTTCCAATCGCTCATTTCATGGAACTTTTTTCGAAGTAGGTAGTTATTGTAAGGTTTTATGTCTTTTATTTTTGCCTTAACTCGAGTTCAAATTTCTCTATAGCGAAATTTAAGAACATTATCTATAATTCTTTTTTATAGACGGAGTTAATCCTCCGAATTTCGTCCACAATTAACTCTTTGGATAAATCTGAGGAATTATCAATTAACTCTTTAAGATCTTTTAAAATGTTCGTTAAATGGTCTTCTTCACCAATGTCAAAAAGATACTCGTTAGCTTTTGTTATTAGCATTTTAATATCACTCGTTTCGCAAAAATCATCCATGTTTGATATTAAGTTAACGATACTTAAGAGAAATTTATTCTCGTTTGCTTTGAACCAACTTTCTATTTTAAAATAAATGCCCCTAAAATCCGTTTTGTGTACTAATTCGATATACTCGTTCTTAACTTTTATTATCGATTTAACATGTTTAAATAAGTAAGATGGAGTCCAAGTGAAGAGCTTAAAATTCGATAAGAGCTCATCAGAAAACATTTTTATCGTGATTCTATTATCGTCTTCAAAATAGCCAAAAGGAATGACTATGAAACTTAATACCGTATCTCTATACTGCTCTTTTTCAAATATAATATCTTCTAAGTAGTGAATTTGTTTATCTCGATAATCTAGGAGGTCAAATTTTACATAGTCTAGTTTATTCAGGTATATGTAGAAAATTAATCCTTTAAACCCTTGTAGACCCATTTCCATTTTATATTTAATCTCGGATGACGATAAAGGTTTACCCTCTGGGTTCAATTTTAATAAAAAGTGAGAGTAATTCTCTAAATACTTTTCTAACCGCAATGGGTCTGGCTTTAATCGGAATGGAATCATAATATTTTTTTATGAGCTAATTACATTTGCACAGATATTTAAAATTGTGTTATGAATATTATAGGCGAAATTATTGAATTCAAGTTAAAAATACTTACCAAATTTATAAATCTCTCTATGAATGGTAAAAAAAAATAAAAAAAAAGATAAAATTGTCAGAAATTTACAATCCAATTTTTTCCAAAAGCGCTTTAGCTCGAACTCTATGAAACTTGATTCCTAGCTCATCGGGAGTGGCTCCCATTGCTAAGGCTAGTAGTTCGGTCAAATACAAAACCGGGATATCGTAGTTCGTCTCGTATTTTTTAGCAAGATCTCTTTGTTGCGTATCAAATTGCTGAAAGCACGCAGGACAATTAACGCAGATCGCATCTGCTCCTGCTTTTTTAATACTATCTAGCTTTCTCTTTAGATTCGCTATACCGTGTTCGGGATAGGCATTTGTTACCGCAGATCCGCAGCATAAAGCAAGTTCTTCGTAATCGACTACATTAGCACCAGTGGAAGCAACAATTTCTTGTAAATTCTTTGGTCTTAAGGGATCATCTGACTCCATCCATTCTGCAGGTCTCATGTAATGGCAACCAGGATGGCACGCGATTTTAAGTCCGCTTAGTTGCTTAGTAATAGCACCCTTTACTTTGTCTAAATTGTCTTTAATCACATCTACGAAATGTTTTACATCAATAGAACCCTTAAATTCTTTCCCTATTTTGGAAAGTTCTGCATTGACTTTCTCTTTTAATAGAGAATCGTGCTTTAACTGATGTTGTACACCTCTTAAAGTATTTGCGCATCCGTTACATAACGAAATAATATCTTTGCCCTCAGATTCCGCCAAACACAAGTTTCTTGCACCTAGAGCCAACCACGCATCATTATCAAAACTCTTCATTCCTGTTGGATCTGGGCAACAAGAGAATGGCGCTTGAGAAGTTTCAATACCTATTTTATCCAATACTTTGCGAGACGATGCTTCAATGAACGGAATTCGGTTTCCAATCGTACAACCTTCAAACATTTTATATTCTGTCATTTTTATTTTCCTCCTCTATTTTAATTTTTTCTCTGAACCAATATTTTTCAATAAGCTTTGAACTTCATTAACATCTGGAGCAATGACAGCAGGTAAGCCTAGCTGCTCTCTTCGTCGTTCGATCGCTGCTTGAGAGGGAATTGCTTTAGCACTTTCAAATATCGCTTTAGCTTGACCATATATATAATCAGGCGCCTTTCCTTGTTCTACGCTTTGATTTTTTAGGAATGTAAATATTTCGGTTAGTTCGATGTGTTGCGGACACACCTCGTCGCAAGTATCGCAAACCGTACAACCCCATATAGTCAAAGGATCAGATTCAAGGATGCTGTCTTTATAACCTAACAAAGCATTTAAGATGTTTGCTCTTGGATTATAACCAGTTGTAGTATAGAAATCAATTGTCACCGCTGAAATAGGACAATTATCCGTACATCGACTGCATTGATAGCAATACTTAATCAAATCAGGTCCTATGTGATGATCCATTACTTGTTTTCTAAATTCGAAATCAATTACCATATTTTTCACTTCTTATGTTTTTTCCAATACA
Source organism: Promethearchaeota archaeon (assembly GCA_019058515.1). The sequence continues at coordinate 32,582 of JAHPYY010000032.1, read as the reverse complement.
ATTACATATCAAAGATGATGTTTTATTGGCTTTTACCCTTGCAGGGAAGTTATGTTCAACCTATTATTTTTATTGAACAATCATCCTAAGCCAACATGCAACTTTCGAGAGTAAATTTCTTTACCTTCCTCGTCAACTACAGTGACGTGGGCGGCACACGATAGTCAGCAGTCATAACAGCGAACTACCATTTCTAAGAGATTTACTACCCCTTCTGGTACTTCATCACTCATTATTTATTAACTCCTTTATTTGAATTATTTAATTGGTTTATTTAATCCAAGGGTCAGGGAGCTTTAAGCCCTCTAACGCTTTGTCTTCGAACACTTGCTTGGCTACATGCATTAAGCTCTTTTCGATGCCTGCAATGTTGTGGTTCGTCGCTACTAGTAAGTTGAGTTTCTTGCAGATTCCTTCGGGATCGGAGAACACATGATACAACAACAGCCCACGTGGAGCTTCTGTGATACCCACACCTTCACCTTCCTTGGGTTGCACATCCAATGTTTTACAGTCGGGATTGCAGATGTCAGGATCTTTTAGTAGAGTAGCAATTATTTCGATGGATTCAACGGTCTCGATTAAGCGTGCCCAGTGATAAGCAAAGGTATGGTGCGAGATAGGACCAGTTCTCTCTCGAAACGCTTTTAGAGCGTCGTCGGCTAATGGAGTCGCCATCTTGTCGGCGGCATTGATCATGGCTAAACAATTGGCACGATAAATCCCTTCAGGATATCCAGCAGGTTTGTAGTACATGTGTGTGGCGTAGGAATGCTCGGGTATATGCTCACCTAGCGCATCCAAGTATTTCTGTGGAGCGTAATCGATCTTCTCACCATCTGGAGTGACAATTCGTATATCTCCCTCGTAAATGTCGTGAACTCCGTTTTTAGTCATTCCAACATAGTAAGTAGGTACCACACCTACATTGGCTACGACATCCCAGTAATCTTCGACTACTTTTAGTCCAATTTCCACGGTCTTTTTTGTAAACTCGATTTGTTCGTCCACTTGTTTTAAGAACATGTCTCGTACATCTTCATCCATTGGCTTCTTCATGCCCCCAACAATCGCAGAAATTGGATGTACCGACTTTCCTCCAATCGCCGCGCACAATTTCTGCCCGAAATCCATCATTTTTAAGGCCATAGCGCCTACATCGGGCATCTTGTTTATGACGTGGACTACGTTTCGTAAAGCGGGATCTGCCATAGGGCCTAATAGAAAGTCTGGAGCCGCTAGCGCGTAGAAATGAAGCAAGTGAGAAGAATACTGCTTTGCATTCTGTAATAATTTTCTAAGCTTTAACGCTGGAGTGGGAATTTCTATACCCCACGCATCTTCTACCGCTTTAGTAGGAGTAAGATGATGTGGGATTGGACATATTCCACAGATTCTAGGAGTAATTCTTGGAATGTGCTCGCAATATCGCCCTTCGCAAAACTTCTCGAAGAAGCGGGTTGAAGTGATATTAAATTGAGCGTCCTTTACTTTTCCATCGTCTCCAAGAACAATCCTCAGACCTCCGTGCCCTTCTAATCGAGTAACAGGTTCTACTTCTATTTCTTTTACCATGTTTAGTTCCCTCCTCTATATTTCTTGTTCATAGCTAGTGTAAATTTCTCGAATGTACCCAAGTGATCTTTTGCTTGTGCCAACAGTTCATCTTTAGAGAGATCCACATTAAATCCTTTGATAACTGTATCCGCATATCGTTCAGCTTGGTTTACATCCCATTCAGTTTGACCATAACAACCACTGCAAGGAGCGTTTACTCTAATACATAAACCTCCACAGCCAGCTCTAGTTATCGGACCCATACATAGATATCCTTGCTCAATAAAGCAATCTTCCATATTTGGAAGACCCTCGTAATCTCGCTTGACTTTAGTCATACGAGACTTACTTCCAATAATTCTTGGACATGTGTCGCAAACGTTTGAGATTTCGTGAAAGTCTGGATTGTCTCTTAGAAACTTCATTGCACTTGAAGCTAAATCTAACGTATCTTGCGGCAAGTTAGATAATGGCGTTTGAACATCTCCCGTGTTTTTGATTTGTTTAAGAATGTCAGCAGACAAGTCAAATCCCGCCATTAGCGGAACATTTAAGAATAAAGATAGAAATTGATAAAGCGATTTTTTGTTCCCAGAACTCACACTGCTTAGTCCAGCAGCCATCTCCTTGAGCTTTCCCACTCTACCAGCGACTGTTTTAGAAGGTCCATAACAACCCACGCAAGGATCCCCTTTACTTGGGCACTTTAAACCGCAACCAATGCTCGTAATTGGTCCAAAGCAAAGAGTTCCCTTCTCTAACAAACATCCACTCTGATTTAGGGGACATTCGTTGCAGAACGCTAAGTTGTTCATCGGAAATTCTTTTTGTCCAAGTAAAAACTGTACCGCGCTAATGATTTGCTCTGGTTTTGGTGGACATCCGGAGATGTACGCGTCAACCTTAACAACCTCTGCTAATGGAACGATCTTACTTGCAAATCCCGGCACATGTTCTTTTGGTTCGTGAGGAGAATCGTTAGTAATGGATTCTGCTTCGACGAATTTTCTATTAATAACTTCTTGGATGTCCCATTCGTTAGCTAATCCATGTACATTACCATAACAAGAACAACTACCAAATGCAATGATGAGTTGGCACTTAGCTCTCATTAATTTCACATTTTCTATGTCTTCATTCGTTCGTAAGCTTCCCTCGCAAAATCCAACAAGAATATCACCGTCAGGTCGTGCTTTCAAAGAATCGTGTTTGAAATCAACTACAGCTGGCCAATATACTATGTCAAGTGCTGGTAAGATTGGCAACAATCCTAAATGTGCGTTTAACAAGGATTGATGGCAACCCCAACAATCGCTTGACTGCATAAAGGCTACTTTTACACCCATTTTTATCCTCAATAATTTTTAATTGAAAATATAGTAAGTATTAATTACATTTGAAGTTATTAAAAGATTTTCGCTAAAAATTCTCCACAGATGTGCAATTTTGTAAAACAGGTTATATATGAATAGAATTCAATGAATTTACCATATAGGAAAAGAACATACGGTATTCTACCAATTACTCAGAACAAATTTCAAGGATTCTTTTAATTCTTGGGATCTTATTAGAGGATTATACTAAGATCCTTTAAATTTCATTTTAAGCTTTCAAAAATTTACGGGAAAAAAAGTTTAAACTTAATTAAAGAAAAGCGCTTTTTTTATTGGATAAAACGGTCCAAAAATAGGTTTCAGCGCATAAAGTTTTTCTAATATATAATGAAACCTCGTTTATGATTAATTCTCATTTATATGACTAATGAAAGTGATATAATTTTTAATCCAATTATTAAAACGCGATATTTTTTGTATAAATTTTACTTCGCATGGTATTTATAATAAATCGCACATGTTCCTTCTTGCGACACCATACAGGGCCCTATAGGGTTTAAAGGTGTGCAAGTTTTTCGAAAAAGCTTACATTCATGAGGGTAAATTTTACCCACCATTACGAGGTGACAAGAACATCCTGGAGGGATATCTTCAGACTTTTCAACTTTTACATCAAACTTCTTATCTGCGTCAAATTCCTGATATTTCTCTTTTATGGCTAAGCCTCCGTCGTATACTCTCCCGATACCTCTCCAAGGAGAGGATATGGTTTCGAACACTTCGTCTATAATTCCTTGAGCTACTACATTTCCTTGCGGTTTAACCACGCGGGAGTATTCGTTTATTGTCTCGAATTTTTTATCTCTAACTTGTTGGAGAAGCATTAAAACCGAAAGTATAACATCGTTGGGTTCAAAACCTGCAATTACATTAGGAATTTTGTATCCTTGGGAAAATATTTCGTATGGTTTTAATCCAATAATGGTTGACACATGACCTGGGGAAATAAAACCGTCTAATCTTAACTGAGATTGACTCATTAATAGTTCTAAGGCGGCAGGGATTAGTTTATGAGCGCAAATCACTGAAAAATTGGAAGGCGGATCTGATTGTAATTCATAGCCAATTAGAGGAACCGTAGTTTCAAAACCAATCGCAAAAAAGATGATTTCTTTGTTAGGATTTTCTTTAGCAATTTTAACAGCGTCGTTTGGACCGTAAACAATACGAATATCAGCTCCTTTAGCTTTAAGTTCCGCTAGCGAAAGATTAGTGGCGGGAACTCGTATCATATCTCCAAAGGTGGTGATTATGGTATCACTCCGTTTTCCAAGCTCTACTGCCTTGTCGATGTCTGCAGCAGGACACACGCATACGGGACAACCAGGTCCAGAGAGAATTTCAATTTCTTTAGGTAAGAGAGTTCTTATTCCGTATTTTGATATAGTATGTTCGTGGGTTCCGCACACATGCATAAATTTTACCGGTTTTCCAAGTTCTTTTACTATATCGTTAATTGATTTAATTAATTTCTCGGTTAACTCTTTACTTCTTAGTAATTTGATGCCGGGGATATTCATTAGGTTATGCGAGAAATAATTTATTAAAATCGATGTATTTTACCTAAAATAGAGCTATTTAAGTAATGAAAAGCAAGAATAAAAACATATCTTTTATAATTTCCTAGCAAGAAAGTTAACAAATCCTTGGAATAGGTTCCCCCAACGGCATATCAACAAAACGAGTTCCCCCTACGAGTGTTTTCAATAGAACTCGTTTTGGATTTTCCGATTTCACTTCCCCAATAATTGCAGCTTCTTTACCAATTTGAGTTGTCCGAATGGTTTTTAAGATCTCCTCAACTTTAGAGGGATTCACTGCCAATAATGCCCTCCCTTCGGAAGCAATTTGAAACGGATCTAGTCCGAGCATGTCGCAAATAGCTTGCACTTCCTTTTTAATTGGTATTTTTTCTTCCATTAGTTCAACGGACACGCTAGCTTTTGACGCCCATTCGTTTAACGCAGAAGCAATGCCACCACGCGTGGGATCTTTCATAGCGTGGATGGAATTATTCTTAATATGTGGTTTAATTGCGTTAGCTATATCTAAAAGCACATTTACATCGGATTTTAGAGTGGTTGAAATATTAAGCCCTTCTCTGGAAGCTAATAATGCTGTACCATGGTCTCCAATTGTACCTGTAATAATAATTTTATCGCCAGGTTGAACATTTTTGTCCTCTATATGTATAGTTTTATCGCGTATACCGATACCTGTTGTACTAATTACTAATCCACTGAGACTTCCCCTTGGCATGACTTTTGTATCTCCAGCAATTATCGCAATGTTTGCTTTGGAAGCAGTATCGTTGAAAGACTTAGTTAAATCCCCTAGTTCATCGAAGGTAAATCCTTCCTCTATCAGGAATATCGAAGTAAGCGCTATTGGATCAGCACCCATCATTAGCAGATCGTTAACTGTTCCACAGACACTTAACATTCCAAGATCGCCACCGGGAAACCTTAGTGGAAAAACGGTGTGTCCATCAGCAGTTACCACGATTTCTTTATTGTAGTCTTCTAGAGGTATTGTCGCTCCATCGTCCAACTCAACAACACCAATACCTTTATTGAAGTTTTTCAATCGAATGTCTTTCGTAATAAATTTTATTAATTCCCCTTGGAGTAAGCCTCCTGAACCATGTGCTATACGGATAACTTTAGAATTGTCGCTTAGTTCCATATTTTCGATAATGGTGGACTGCTTTAAGAATTTTGCTTGGTATTTTCATGTTCAAAATTATTTCAGTAAATAAATTAGTTTAAATTCAGTTGTTTGTTTACTTTTCATGAAGGATGATCTACACTGCAGAGATCGATATTACGGGAATAGTTCAAGGCGTAGGTTTTAGACCGTTTATATATAACTTGGCTAAATCGTTAGATTTAAAGGGATATATACTAAATCGGGGAAACGCGGGGGTACGCACAGTTTTACAGGGATCTAAGAGCGACCTCAACATATTTATCAATAAAGTCGAGAGAGAGAGACCTCGAATCGCTTTTATAGAAAATATCGATGTAAGCTTCATTAATTCAGATAATTTTTCAGGTCTTGAGATAAAGCAGAGCCAAGAAAGTCGAGGAATTAGCTTAACATTACCTCCAGATATTTCTATGTGCAACAATTGCTTAAATGATATGAGAAATCCAAAGTTAAGCAAATATTTCCATTATCCGTTTGTGGCGTGTGCGGTTTGTGGTCCGAGGTTTACTACTGTGAAAACATTACCGTACGATAGAATACGAACAACAATGGAAGTATTTCCATTTTGTAAGGAGGGATCACCGTCTTGCGTTTTTGAATATTCGAACTTCGAAAATCGTCGGTTTCACGCGCAAACCTTCGCGTGTTCTAAATGTGGTCCAAGGTATTCTTTATACGATAATTCTGGGAAATTAATCGTTAAAAATACGATAGAAGAAATTTTGGGCTTTACAACCAGCAAAATAAAAGAAGGGAAGATTTTTGGGATAAAAGGGATTGGTGGTACGCATCTAGTTTGCTTAGCTACCGACTTTAAAGTAGTACAGACACTTCGAGAAAGAAAAGGAGGGAGGAAAAGTAAGCCTTTTGCTGTCATGATTCCAAGTTTAGACATTGTTAACAACGAACTTATTATAACCGATAAGGAAAGCGAATTGTTAACATCTTTTAGGAGACCTATTGTAATTTTAAAAAAAAGAGAAAATACAAATAGCGAATGGACGAGTTTATCTGATATCGCGCCGGGATTGAATAACCTTGGAGTAATGCTTCCGTATTCTGGAATTCATCACTTGATATTTGACTTTATAGGAGATTTACCGCTTATATATACAAGTGGAAATCCTTCGAATATTCCCATGGCGATAGACAACGAAGCGATCTTTAAACAATTGGGACATATGGTAGATTACTTCCTTCTCCATAACAGACCAATTTATCAAAGAGCAGATGACTCTGTACTGAGAGTTCACGGTGATAAAACGAAGATCATCCGTCGTTCACGTGGTTATGTTCCGGAGTATATTTCTCTTCCATTTAATGTAAAAATTCCAGGGGCTATCGCTACTGGACCAGAATTGACAGTCACTGGAGCGATTTTGAGGAAAAATCGGATCTTTCCAACTCAACATATTGGAAATGTGAATACTCTTGAAACATACAAGTTTTTAAAACAATCAATTTATCATATGAAAACCCTGTTGAAGATTATTGATGAAGAGGTTAAATATATTGCCGGAGACGGTCATCCGCAATTCACGACGACGCAATTAGCGACTGAATTATCGTCAAAATTCAATGTAAATTTCTTCCCAATCCAACATCATTTCGCACATACGTTAAGCTTAATGGCTGATAATAAAGTTAATAGGGATGATAGTATCTTATGTCTCTGTTGCGATGGAGTAGGATATGGAGATGATGGCAATACATGGGGAGGGGAAATTTTATATACTACATATTCAGGGTATTCTCGGCTAGGACATTTAGAATACCAACCAATGATTGGGGGAGATAGATGTGCCAAGTATCCGGCAAGAATGGCCGCTTCCATTATACTAAATCGTTACGGAGAATACGAAGCACAAGATATTTTTGAGAAACTCAATTTAAAGAAAGACCTTCAATATGGTGCAAACGAGCTAAAAGCCATAATTAACGATTACAAATTAGCCGATAATAACTTCTCTAAGAGAAATGTCCCTTTAACAAGTTCAACGGGAAGGATATTTGATACGGTTTCTTACATACTAGAAGGTTGCAATTTAAGGACCTATAGGGGCGAGCCTGCTATGCGACTTGAGGGTTTTGCTTCAAGAGGGAATCCCAATAAAGTCGAAGTGGATATTAATTTCGAAAAGAGAAATGGTATTTACATAATTAAGACTTCAGAGCTGATTCAAGAGATTTTAGAGTTAATGTTTTGTGAGATCTACGATAAGCAAGATATTGCGGCGTCATTTCAATCCAATTTTGCTCGAGCATACGCTGAGTTGGCCGTAAAAATCGCGAGAGAGAAAAATTTAGTATTTATCGGGTTAACGGGAGGTGTAGCTTACAACTATGTATTTTCTAATACCATTAAAAACTATGTGATTCAGGAAGGATTTATATTTTTAGAACACGAACACATCCCGCCTGGAGATGCGGGAGTGAGTATTGGTCAATTAATTGGTGGGTTATCTAATTACCGCGATTCGATTGGTTAAATGTAATACATTGCTTTATATAAACGAAATTTAAACCCTTATATAAAATAAAATAAATACTTATTTAAGTGATTTTTTTCTTTAGTGTCAACAAATAGGGTTAATATGAGTGGAAACGAATCAGAAGAAGATATAATTGAGATCTTAAGAGAAAAAGTCAAGGACAAATATGGAATCATTTGTTTGAACTGCTTGTTAATTAATTGCAAGATAGAAGAAATAGAAGATTTTATCCATAAACACAAAATTAAAATCTCAAAAAGTAAAGTTTACACGAGGTTAGAATATTTTAAACTTATTTGCTACCATTTCTATTTCAAATTAAAACTAGAACCCCAATTACAGGAAAAGTACCATGATGCAATTCACTTTTTAGGGGATGCTTTAATATGCGATCCCAATTTCAAAAAATACCTTTCATTGCTAGATTTTTACGCTCAACAAGATCTGATTGATGCTTTTGCCGATTTTTGCGCAGATCTGGGGATTAATGTGTACGATTTGAGGACGGTTCGTTCTGATTATTCAGTTGATCTTTACTTAACAAAAAAAAAGCCCCGATTAAGAACGGAAATTGTAATCCTCAGAACGGGATTCCAATTAACCGAAAAGGAGTACGAGAGAGTTTTAGAACAACTAAAAAAGTCTTCAGAAATTGCTTCTTGGAATGTGTTTGTAACAAGCTCTTTTGGAGCGTTAAACATCGGGCTAGAAAGAATGGTTAAAGATATGGAAACCGCGAATACATGGTTATATGTAGTTTGTCCCTATAGAAAGAGAGTGTACGGCATAACCAAAGGAAAAAAAAATCCCAATTATAACTCTAAATCTCGAGACGAGTTTTTAACTAAGTTGCCAAAAAATCCTATACGAGCTCAGTCAAACCTAATGGAGCTGTCTGATTTTTACTTCAAAGAGGGAGAATCGTATAATTCAAAAGATTTTATCGAATACGAAGTTTTAGAAGAAATTGAACACAACAAATTAATTCTACAACCGCAAAAAAAGCCAAAATACGAAGATATTTTTAGATCAATAATAATTATGACAAAAACGACTGGGATTCCTATGATATCTCTAACTAGCAAAAAAGATCCAGTCAACGAGTTTCTCACATCAAGCTTTCTTAGTGCAATGGACACTTTTGTTTCACAGATAGGAGGTACTTCCTCGATGAGGGAAATAAGTTATAAGGAATTTTACGTGCAAGCTGCTTACGGGATTAACATAAAAGTCGCTTTATTTCTTTCTGAGCCCACCGAGAAAAGCCTGGTTGAACGATTAAATTACTTCACGCATTTATTTGAAGAAAATTATAATGAACAAATTCTAAAATTTAATGATACAGGAGATAAAAATTTATTTGATGACAACGAAATTTTACCACTCATCAAGAAAATTTTGGACATTTAACCTTATCTTGTAAAGCTAAGAGAAGAATTATATTAAAATTCTACTTATTAGATTTATTTAGGATTTTATAACCTAATGATTTTAATACATTCTAAATTAAAATTCACTTGTGATTAAAGTATGCAGTCAATCGAAGAAGTTTTAGCAAAAGTGCGGGAAACATCAGACGGTAAGTTTGAAATCATATGTTTGAATTGTTTGCTTGTTAGAGCGAGATTTAAAGAACTGAAGGATTTTTCAGAAAGAAACCATATTGAAATTCCTAAGAGAAAGACTCTTACCAAATTAGATTACCTAAATTACATTAGTTTAACTCTATACAATGCGTATGAAAATGATGACAAAATACAAGAAGATTTTGAATGTCCATTAGAATATATCGCCAGCAAAATTCTTGAAGATGACAAACTAAAGACATATCTTACTCGATTTGATTTCATCTCGAAATACGAGTTAATAGAAGTATTCGCAGATTATTGCGCAGATTTTGGAATTGCGGTCTATGATGCCTCTAAGATCAAAGATAAACAGGTAGACCTTTACCTTATTAAGAGAAAACCTCTACTGAAAACAGAAGCCGTGTTTATTCGAACAGGAGCTCAAATGAACGAGCAAGAATATAAGAATACATTTTATTTAATTAACAACGCCTCGCAGTATGCTGTTTGGACTGTATTTGTAACTACTCCGGCTGGAGTGTATAATGTTGGATTTAACCGTCTTTGTTCCGATATGGAAAAGTTAAACACATGGTTATACATCATAGATCCTATCCATCATAGAATTTTAGGCGTATTAAAGGGTAGAAAATCCAAGGATCATAATAAAGAATTAAGGGATAGCTTTATTGAACAACTTCCTCGCAAGCCAATAAGAGCTCCTTCTCAAATCGTTAAAATCTCGAAATATTATTTCAAGGAAAGCGAGTCGTACAATCCAAAATTGTTTACGATGTATAAATTATATTCCAAGGAGGAGCTCAAAAGTGAATCACACGCCGCAAGAAAACGGATAACTCGGAAGTATAAAGAAGATTTTCGTATGATTATGATTATTAATAGAATTAATGGTATTACGTTTGTATCTTACGAAGATTCTGAGACGGAAATAAATAAAGATCTAGTCTCAGGATTTCTTAGCGCAATGGATAGTTTTATCGCTGAGCTCGGAGGCTCAGGTGCCATGAAAGACATTAGCTATAAAGGCTTTTATATTCAAGCTGCATATGGAAAGCATGTAAAATTGGCGTTATTTCTTTCTGCTCCTGCTAAACCAGGATTAATAGACAGACTGAATTATTTTGTTAAATATTTCGAGGAGCATTACGAAGAGGAAATTTTACATTTTGAAGAAACCGGAGCAACAAACATTATTGATAAAAAGCAAGTTACCCATTTAATAAGGGAGATTCTTTCTATTTAGGATTTTTTATAGAATACACAAACCAAAAGTTAATCTTGTTTTTCTCATTTACCTCTAACTAGATTAAGATATTATTTTATTATGCCCTTAACTAAGCGTATAATTCCTTGTTTAGATGTGGATAACGGAAGAGTTGTAAAAGGAATTCGGTTTGTAGAGTTAAAAGACGCTGGGGATCCTATAGAATTAGCGAAATTTTACGATGAACAAGGAGCAGATGAGATTGTTTTCCTGGATATAACCGCAAGCTCAGATAAACGCAAAATTCTTATTGATTTCGTAGAAAAAACTGGTGAACAACTTTTTATTCCCTTCACAGTGGGAGGAGGCATTCGATCTGTTATTGACATAAAGGAAATTTTGCGCGCGGGAGCAGATAAAGTCTCACTTAACACAGCCGTAGTGAAAAATCCGAAAATTATTACTGAAGGCGCAAAAATTTACGGTTCTCAATGCATAGTAGTAGCAATTGACGCTAAGAGAAATTATGTAAAATCAGCTGACTCTGAAAAGAATATCATTATGCAATTAAAAGATGGAAGAAAGTGCTGGTGGGAAGTCTATATCAATGGGGGAAGAACTCCTACAGGATTAGATGCCATTCATTGGGCCAAACAGGTCGATATTTTGGGTGGGGGAGAGATATTGTTAACCAGCATGGATTCTGATGGTACTAAGAATGGATACGATCTAGACCTAACTCGAACCATAAGTGAACAAGTTAACATCCCTATTATCGCATCGGGAGGGGCAGGAAATCCTCAGCACTTTATCCAAGTTTTCAAAAAGGGAAAGGCGGACGCTGCTCTAGCCGCTTCCATTTTTCACTATGGGGAGTTTTCAATAAATGAAGTGAAAAGTACTTGCATTAAAAATGGAATCATTATGAGGGCTTAACTTTTGCAGAAGAAAATTGCTATTATAGATTACGGAATGGGAAATTTAAAGAGCGTTAGCAAGCTATTGCACCATTTACACATCAACTTTCTTATAACTTCAAACGCAGAGGAAATATATAATTCACACGGAATCATATTACCAGGTGTAGGTGCATTTGGAGATGCCATGTCAAATTTGAGAAGTAAGGGATTGGATCTTATATTAAAGTCCGCAATTAGAGAAGAAATTCCGTTCTTAGGAATTTGCTTAGGATTGCACATGCTTTTCTCCGTAGGATACGAAATGGGATCATACGATGGATTAGACATAATTAAAGGCGAAGTAATAAAGTTTGACAAAAAGAATGTGGGGAAAATCCCTCAAATTGGATGGAACAGCGTTAAATTTACAGATAATTCGCATTTCTTAGTGAAAGGAATTCCGAACGACTCTTACTTTTACTTTGTTCACAGCTATTACCCCATTGCCGAAAACAACGATACTGTGTTAGGAATAACTACATATGGAAAAACTGAATATTGTTCTGTAATTACAAAGAATAATGTAGTTGCAACTCAATTTCATTTAGAGAAATCAGGGCATTTAGGTATCCTAATGATGAAAAATTTTTTGAATCAATGTTAGTTTAACATTTCGAGATTCTCTTCAGGCACCCATCCTTCGATTTCAGATTCGTTTTTACACCAAATCCAACCAGCTACTTTCTTTCCCCCGGTGACAATCTCCCCAACCTTAACACTTAATTCGCTAGCGTCGTAATCTACTTTCAATGTATAGCTTTCATTATCTTTCTCGAGAAATTCCTCGGGAATCCATCCACTTGAACCATTCGAGCTGGTACACCATAGCCATCCCTCCCATTCAGATTCTTTCTTTTCTGCTTTCACTCTTTCTCCTTTTCTTAAAACAAATGGATTATCGAAAGGACTTGTATAATCTCTAACTACTCGATATTTTCTCATATTACTAAGATTGTGGGAGAAATTTAAGAATATAAAGCGAAATTATAACCTATTAACTACAATAGAACTTTCTATTTCAGCTAATTTATGCGCGGATTTTAATGGATACTTACCTGTCAAGCATGCTAAGCAAAGTTGATTTTCAGTTAAGCCTATTGCTTGTTTTAAATCGTCTAATGTTTGATACAATAGAGAATCAGCACCAATGTTCTTTCTTACTTCTTCTATGTACTGATCGTCGAAAGCCTCTAAGAACCTCCGAGCGATTAGCTCGTTTCGAGTGGGGAAATCAATTCCCATATAGCAAGGACTAATAATTGGTGGACATGAAATTCGAACATTTACCGATTTTGCCCCCGCATTTCTGATAAGCGCTATAATCTGTTTGGTCGTGGTACCTCTAACAATAGAATCATCAATTAATATTACATGTTTACCTTCAATGACACTTTTAATCGGATTGAGTTTCTCTTTTACGGCAGCATCGCGTTGAAATTGACCAGGCATAATGAAAGTACGCCAAACATAACGATTTTTCATTAACCCTTCGACATATGGTAATTTTGCTTCTTTTGCGTAACCTACGGATGCGCTTCTCCCTGAATCGGGAACTGGTACTACAATCGCTTCTTTTACAAATTCTGGATCCGCAAGTAGAGAATCGTTTTTCGCAAGATTTATGCCTAATCGTAAACGAGCTTCTGCTACGGAAATTCCATCAATTATCGAATCCGGTCGTGAGAAATAGACGAATTCGAATTGGCACACAGCGGTCCTATTTCTTGCTAATACCATTTCAGAGTGGATATCTTTCTGATGACTTAGGTGTACTATCTCTCCTGGTTTTACATCTCGCAAAAAAGTAGCACCAACAGCATCTAAGGCACAAGATTCGGATGCAACAAAATAAAGATTTCTGTTCTCGGATTTCAACTCCCCTAAGCAAAGAGGTTTAAATCCAAGGGGATCTCTCATGGCATAAATATCTCCACCTCCAGTTAACAACACGAGAGAATACGAACCGTCGAGAAATTTGCTTGCAACTTTTAAAACTTCCGCCCAATCTTCTGTAGCCATAGCTATCGAGGAAAATAGTTGTGCAATTACTTCTGTATCCGTATTTGTAACGAAGATTCTTCCCATGTCGTCCATTTTATTCTTAATATCATCATACACGGGAATTGTTCCGTTAAAGGCAATAGAGAATTCGAACTCATTGTTGGAAAAATGAAGCGGTTGTAAAAAATCTAGAGAGGTATACTCTGTTGCTCCAGTAGTTGCGTACCTATTGTGACCAATTCCTATGTTTCCGTAGATTTGCGAAAGTCTCTTTCTCGACAACACTTTCGAAACTAACCCTTTCTTTTTGTAGGTGTAGATCTTTCCACCAGTTTCCATTATCGAAATTCCAGTAGCTTCTTGTCCTCTATGCTGTAAAGCAATTAACCCTTTATATAAAAGGTGAGAGATGGAATATCCGATATCGTTGCATGTAACACCAAAAACAGCGCAATGTTCAATTGGTTTATCTCTCTTAGGTGTGATGTCTTTTAACATACTTTTTTGGAATAGAGAGAAATTTGAATAAATTCAAGTTTCTAGAATTATTACTATTTAATAATTTTTAATGTTTTAATTAATAATCTTCTATTTAGTGTTTGATATTAAGGTAGCTTTCATTCTGCTTGTAGGAGGAAAAGGTAAGCGATTTACGGGTAATGTCCAAAAGGGATTAATAAAAATAGAGAATTCTCCGATAATCATTCATCAATTAGAAACGCTAAAATATTTTACAAATCCTATCTATTTGGTTGCTCGGGACAATTCACAAATAAATGAATATAAGGGCGTAATATCCGATGGATATGTTCTAAAATATGTCGTTGATGATACCAGTTTATTCAATGAAACGAAAATTCGAAGCCCTCTAATAGGAATTTATTCAGCGTTTCTCGAACTTAAGAAAACGGCCATTAAATACGCGTTTGTAATATCTTGCGACATGCCATTTATCAAAAGGGAAGTCATTAGTGTAATTATAAAAAATTCACGAAATTTTGATGTTACTGTGCCAAGATGGCAGAACGGTTACTTGGAACCACTTTTTGCCGTTTATAATCCTCAAACTGTAGTTCTGCCCCTTACTGAAAATATTAAAAATCATAAGTTTAAACTATCGGATTTAATAGCAAAATGCTCGAAAGTGAAATATATTGAAATAGAAAACAATATTAAACCTTTAGACCCAAAATTGCAAACCTTTGTTAATATCAACAAACCAAACGATTTGAAGAGATTTTCTTAGATTGGATCTTTTATTGTTTATACCTTAGTTTATGGTTAGCTAAGCTATATAATTAAAACCCATAACTATAAAACACATAAAAAACCCAAATATTCAAAGCAGTGAGATGCTAACAAATGAGTAAAGAAGATAAAGAATTAGCCATTGCGATCCTCATTGGAGGGAAGAGCGTTAGATTTGGTTTTGAGAAAAGCGCTTTAGAATTATTCGGAAAACCCCTGATTTTACATCAAGTAGAAATGTTATCCTTATTCGATGAAGATGTTTTCTTGATTGCTAATTCAGAAGAACAAGTAGACAAATATTTTAGAAAAATAAAATTTCCTAAACAAGTTAGGTTTGTATTTGATGATTATTCTCTTTTTCCTTACCCAGAGTTGAGAACCCCTATTTTAGGAATCTATACGGCACTAAATAAATTAGAGGAACTAGGATTTTATAAGGTTTTTCTACTCGCAGGGGATATGCCCTTGATTAAAAGAAATGTGATAAAAGCGTTTATAGAAGTATCTAAAGGTTACAAATGCACCATCCCACGATGGAGCAACGAGTTTATCGAACCTTTATTCGCAATTTATCCCGTAAATGAAGCATTAGAAAGGTGTTCTAAATTGATCTCGGAAAGGAACTATGGTTTGACGCAGATTATAGATCCCGAATGGAAAATTAATTATGTATCAGTTGAGGAGTTCTTCACGCCTTTAGACGAGAATCTTCTCTCATTGATTAACATTAATGGTCCAATCGACCTACAGAAATTAATATTACTTTACGAGAAAGAAAGTAGTGAAAAATAAAAAAATAGAGTTTAGGAAAAAATAGATTAATATTTAAATTTACCATCGACTCATAAATCCACTAATTAAACCTAGTAGCCCTCCAACAAGCAAAACAAGGGTTCCAACGCTAGTTCCTGCAAATCCTAAGAAACCAAGAACGTCGAAATGAAAGGGTATAATACCGGCTACTAGAGGTTCATACTCAAGTAATGTTAAGTAATCCATTATCTCCGATGGAATAATACCGAAAACCCACAACAATAGAAACACTCCTAAAGCTAACGGAAGAATAGAACCGATTATAGCTGCAGCTTTACTTTTTACTCCTACTAATTGCAGTATCCCTGATATCAAAAACAATATAAAGACAGCCATTAATATGTAAAGCCAAATTACATCAATGGGAAAAGATCCCGGATCTGTAAATATTCTTATTACATTAAACACTATAGCAATACCGTATCCGAAATCAGAACCCATTTGATATAGCGAAAAGAAGAACGTCGCAACTAAAGTAAGGATTCCACCTACTATAGCCAAACTTTTACCAGCACCCATTATTAAATTTCACCAATAAGGAAAATATTCCAATTTTTAAAAATATATGTTGTATTGTGATTAATAATTTGTTTTTTTACCATATATATATTTTATTGCTAATACTTGGTAATTTAACGAATTTTTAAAAAAAAATTTTAATATTTTTAAATGATCGAAAAAATTTATGCAATGTTACTCAATCAATTCACTAAAGCTGAAAAAAGATAAAGAACCAGCATAGAATGGAGAAAAGGATTATTAACTCAATTTTTTTTCTCATATTGGACATTTAATATTAATATCTATGCTAAATTTATTTGATTAATAGATGTGATTTAAATTAGAAGATACTATGATGAAACCTAAATTAATCAAAAAAGACGATCTCTACGAAGACGCTGGTTATACTTTATTTCAGGTGCGACCAAATATATTTCAATTTTATTCTAAAGATGCAGGATGTCATGTGTATCTCATCATTGGAGAAGATCTAAACATTCTTATAGATACGGGATTGATCTCTAAGTTCAATAGTTTGAATTACTTATTGACTACTGAAATTGGGTTGAAAATTGAGGACATCAATTTAATTATAAATACACATGAACATTTCGATCACATAAGCGCTAATGCATACTTTCATTGTCCTATCGCGGCTCATAGATGGGCTGCGGTCAAAATTCAGCATAGCGATGAATTAATCACCAAGGGTAAAAAATGGGGCGTAGATCTAACAAATTTAAGAGTAAACATATGGTTAGAAGACCGGAACATTTTAGATTTAGGACACACATTGCTAAAAGTGGTAGAAACTCCCGGACATACATCTGGATGCATTTGTCTATTTGAGCCATTTAAGAATTATCTTTTCTCAGGAGACACGATTTTTAAAGGAGCAATTACCAATATTTACGAATCAGGTTCCATTTCAGAATATATTAACTCCCTTCAAATACTTAACACCCTCAAAATTAATAGCTTTTATCCAAGCCATGGTAAAGTAGTGATTGGAAGAGAAAATGTGCAAAAAGAACTTGAATCAGCAATAGAAAACGCTAAAATGGAACTTTTCTCGTTTATAGATAGAGTTAAAAGCAAATCAATAGAAGAGGTTAATATACCACCTTCACTTTATAATAGAGAAGAGGAAGACCTGTGAAAAAGGCAATCAACGGGCGATTAGACTTTTTCGCCGCAATGATTACAGAAGTGGAGCCTAATATCGAATAAATCGCCACAGGAACCACATCTTTGCAACTTTTTCTTGATAATCTCCTCTACTACGCTTCTAAAAGCTTCCTCAACATTTTTACCTGTTTTAGCTGAAGTTTCAAAAAGGTTTACAGTCAAATTTTGCTTTTTACATAAATTTATAGCCATTTCTCTCGAAATCTTTTTGCTTTCTTTCAAATCAATTTTATTGCCAATTATAGCGATAATAACACCCTCCTCTGCGTTATTTTGGACGATCTCGATCCAATCTGTTATGTCATCAACTGTTTCTGGCCTGGTTGAATCATACAATATTAAAGCGGCTGTAGCGCCTTTGGCGTACGAAGGAAAAAGAAGGCGGTATTTGTCCTCCCCAGCAAAATCCCATATATTAAGATCGAAAGGAGTTTCTTTTTTGTTTTCTTTAAAAGTAAATATCTTACGTTTGAAGGCAACACCCACAGTTGTTTTCGTGTTTTCATTGAAAATGTTGTCGCAAAATCTCGATATTAAAGAACTCTTCCCAACATTTTTAGCACCAGCTAAAACTAACTTGTATTTCAACATTTTTAAAATACAACAAGAGTAAAATAAACCAATGAAATATATGAAGATTTATATTAATTAAACTCTATGCAATCATTACTGCATATAGAAATCCCATAAAAACTAAGTGGGGTAAAACTAAGGTATGGTAGATGATTGTAAAGCCCTCGAAAAAGAAGCCAAAGGTTTAGAAAAGGACGATATGGAAGGAGCTATACAGAATTATAAGAAAGCTGCAGAGTGTTATAACAAAAACGATAAAGCCAAAAACGCTAATACTTGTTTAGAAAAAGCTGCGAAATTGTACAGGGATAAGGCAAAACTTATCGAAGATCCAGACGATGCTTTAAAAGTTTTTTATTCGGCATCGGATTTGTATAACCAAGCAGGAAAGGGTTCCGAGTCCGAAAAGGTAATGGCCGAAGCGTACAAAAAATTTGTAGATTCTGCCAAAGAGTTAAAGTCTATTGCTAACAAAATCGAAAATCCTGAGGAAGCTGAGGTTAAATTTGAAAAAGCATCCGATTACGCTTCCAAAGGAAAGGATGAAGATCTTCGAAAAAGCATATGGGTTGACTCGGGAAACCAATTTAGAAAACAAGCCACGGGAATTGAAGATCCTAGGGACGCCTTGAAAGTGTTTAAGCATGCGATGGGTAATTTCGTTAAAGCTAATAACGAGGATTTAAAAGGCAAAAGCATTGAAGAAGCTGCGGATATGTTCAACAAAAAGGCAGCTAGTATCGAAAAATCAAAAAAAGATTTAGTATTGGCGATAGACGGATATGTTCAAGCAAGTAACTTATATAGAGCAGCTAATTTGACAGATAAAATGGAAGCTTTAACTAATAAGGTAAATGAGCTATGCGAAATGATTGGTTTACCTTTAGAGGTGGTAACCACATACTTAGAATCTCAAAATATTAAAGCAATAACTATTTAATCATTTTTTTTTATTCCTTATAACGATAGGTTTCATTTAAGTAACATTTTTAATAGCCCCTAATTATAAATGAAAAATGTGAAGATTAAAAACCATTAATCCTTTAATTTATTAATATTTAATTCTAATTATCTTAAGTACAATTAGATTAAAATTATAGCTATAATTAATCGAGATTGTTGTTCATTCATGAAAGATTCAATCGTAATAAAAAATGGTATTGTTTTTGACCCAAATAACGAAATCAATGGAGAAAAGAAAGAGATCCACATTAAAGACGGTGTTGTCGTAGAAGCTACTAATGGAGAAGCAAAAGTAATCGATGCTTCAGGGATGATCGTCATGCCTGGCGGAGTAGACCTCCATTCTCACATAGCTGGGGCTAAAGTAAATGCGGGCCGATCGTTCCGTCCTGATGATAAACCACCAGAATCCAATGTGAAAAAAACAAAAATTACTCGAAGTGGTACAGGATTCTCTGTCTTATCAACTTGGATAACAGGATATAAATACGCTCAACTTGGATATACCACTGTAGCTGAACCCGCTATGCCATTGTTAGAAGCTAGACACACTCACGAAGAATTTAATGAAATGCCTATTATTGATAAATTAGCATTCCCAATAGTCGGAAATAATTGGTTTGTCTTAGATTATGTGCGAAATAACGATTTAGAAAAGCTTGCGGGTTATATAACGTGGATTATGAAAGCAACAAAAGGATATGCGATAAAAATCGTAAATCCTGGAGGAGTAGAAAATTGGGCTTGGGGCAAAAATTGCGACTCGTTAGATTCACCCGTTCATTACTGGGATGTGACTCCTAGGCAGATAGTTACAGCCTTAGGAAAAGTTAATGAGATGTTAGAGCTTCCACATTCCATCCACGTTCACTGTAATAATCTGGGAAGCCCTGGAAATGTGAGCCACTCTCTTGAAACTTTCGACATTACTAAAAACTTTGAACCAAAAGGAGGCAGGGAAAGGACTTTCCATTGCACCCATGTACAATTTAACGCCTACGCGGGTACCAATTGGGGTAATTTCGAGTCTGGAGCTTCACAGGTTGCTGAATATGTAAACTCGAATAAGCACATAACAGTTGACGCAGGTCAGGTGGTATTTACAAAGTACGCCACTACCACTATGACCGGTGACGGACCTTGGGAGTTTGCGTTGCACCATCTTGGCGGTAATTCTCCTTGGGGCGCAAAGCCTGGAATTAAGTGGATTAATGGTCAAGTAGAAGCCGAATCAGGTTCAGGAATAGTGCCTTACTTTTTCAATCCTAGAGTAGGAGTCAACGCAGTTCAATGGGCAATAGGGCTTGAGGTTATGTTGCTCGTAAAAGATCCTTACCAAATAGCAATGACAACTGATCATCCTAACGGAGCGCCGTTCACCACATACCCAATGGTTTTTAAGTGGCTGATGGACAGACATTCAAGAGCAGAAATGTTAGAAAAAGTAGTTTCCAAAAAAGCAAGTTCCGCTACTACCCTTCCCGATATTGACCGAGAATACGATTTAAACGAGCTTTGTATAATAACTCGCGCTGGAACTGCTAAAATTCTAGGTTTAAAGGATAGAGGTCACTTAGGTGTAGGAGCCATCGGAGATGTTGCGATTTACAAATTGGATCACGAGAACTACGACGGAAAAGCGATTGAAAAGGCGTTCTCTTCTGCTATATACACAATTAAGGAAGGTCAAATCGTCGTTAAGGATGGCGAAGTAGTAGCTACACCTATGGGAACTTTAATTTGCGCGGAAGGAAAGATCAAGGAGAGTATCTACGAATCTACTTTAGAGGATGTAAAGCATCATTGGAGAGACCACTATAGCATTAACTTTAACAACTACGCGGTACAAGACGAGTACGCTCCAAAAGTAAAAGTTGTAAATGGAACATAATTTTTTTTTCACTATATTTTTTCTATACTTCGACTCAGTTAATTCTTATTGTTTTATTTTATGATACAATATAGAATTCACTATCGCTATATCACTTATCAATATATTATCCAAATTTTCAAACAATACAAAAAATTTTTGGTGTGTGACTCCCTCTTCTTTAAAAATCCGTTATCTCATAACTATCTAACTATTATAACTTTATTCCTCATAATTAAGGATTCAAAAAGGAATTTAAGCTAGGAATTAAGTTGATTTAAAATATTAAACTCAATCTTTTTTACATTATTGCATTATTAGAATAGCAAATTGAATATTTGGTTCATTGTCCTTCTTATTCACTATAATTAGTACGATTGTTGAGGAAAGGATTTATTAAGAAATAATGGATCTTATTTTGTATAAAAGAATTTCAATAAAGTGAAAAAAATATGAAGAAATATAATTTTTCAGGAAATTATTATGAAATTGGCTCCCAATTGGGAAATGTGATAAAAGGGTCTTTTCAACTACCCCCTGCTTCAAAGAGCACTATAGAATTTGCGAGGGAGTGCCGAATTCATGTAAAGAAATATGCTCCAGGTGTACTTGACGAACTTCAAGGCTTAAGCGAGGCTACGGGATTTGAATCTGATTTGCTAGATGCTTTTGTATTAGCTTTAGGAAAGGACATAATAGATCAGATGAGAGTCATGGTTCAACAGGGGATCGACTTCGGTTGCTCAGCATTAGCGTTAAGTGGCGATTATACCGGATCAGGTCGCCCTATTTTCGCGCGGAATTATGATTGGTCTGAGACTTTCCAGGAATATTTCACCGTAATTTGGAATACTCCCAAAGGAGGAATTGCTAATATATCATTTACCGACCATATTGTTGGTCGATATGGAGGTATGAATAGTGAAGGGTTGGCAATGTGTATACATGGAATCCCCAATTATGAAAAAGATTGGAGTCCGGGATTAAGAATGAATGTTATCACTAGGTGGGTATTAGATAATTTTAAAAACACCAAAGAAGCGGTGGATTACCTCGAAAAAGTTCCGCATATTTGTGGGCACAATTATTTAATCGGAGATAAATATAACCAATTTGCGAGAATCGAAACTGCTGGTGATGAAGTCGTTGTATCTTATGCAAAAGATGGTTTCATGACTACTACCAATCATTTTATTACAGAGAAGCTAAAAAAGTACGTTAATCAAAAATTCACTCTCCTAAATAGTTACGAAAGGTTGGATAAACTTACTGCTTGGTGCGAGAACGACAATGTAGAAAAGAACCTAACTGAAGTTAGAAAGCTGTTTAGTGGACACGATAGCGGAGTGTGCAATCATTTTGAGTTAGCTGGTGATAAAACAAGTACTATATGGTCTTGGATCGCGGAACTTGGAACAAACGAGATTTTGGTTTGTGATGGGTCTCCTTGTATTGGAGAATATGAAAGATTTAAATTATAGCTATATAATCCTTTTTTATTAAGATTTAGGCTTAAATGAAGACTTCAATAATGGATGATGTTCAAAAAACTGCAATAAATGCAAAAGAAGATATTAGTTTTCTATTAAAAGCGTTTTCTCATCCTGCAAGATTAGAGATTTTAACATACCTCTACAATGGTCCTAAAGAATTTGTGATATTAAATGATAAAATTGACCTAAGTAAAACCGCGTTGATGAAACACCTTGATGTTTTAATGGAAGCAGGTATGATAATTAGAAAGGAGCGGGGAAAATACGAAATATCTCAGGATGGTAAGGATTTATATGTATCAGTAATTACATCTTACCGAAAAACGCAATTAAGATTTATGAATGTACAAAAAGAGATATGGAGTAAATATATCCCCAAACCTCTAAAAGGAGAGAAAATGGAGACGCCAGAGTTTTTGGTTAAGAATCCAGCGAAATATATACCTGGTTGGTTATCCTATAACTCGTGCCTAACTGGAATACTTACTTCTTTGGGTAAAAAAATGGAAAAACACGAGGTTGCGGGATATGATGGTACGGCGTTTTTCATTAATGTATTGAAAGGATTTACTTGCCCATCAGGACCATCCAATTTGTGTCCTATGAAAGATTTTTATGAGGGGTTAAAAGATTTAGGTTGGGTTGTAAAGGAGTATTGCGAGTTAATGCCAAGAGAAGCAGAATATTTGCCAATAGATTACGAAAAATTCGAAACATTATTCGATAAAGTAAAAGAGGTTTTACATAGTAATAAACGACCCGTAATTTTATGGGGTATACCCATTCCCGAATACGGAATCGTGAATGGTCATAAAAGCGATTCATACATCGTTTCTACATTTCGAAAGCACGCACCTGAGTATTTTGGCGAAGATAAACCAATTAAATTCAACGAAATAATTGCTCCAGGGAGGTTACAGTTACTATATTTCGAAAAAAGTATAAAAAAATCCCCACAATCAACCGCAGATAAGAATGCTATTACGAGAGCCTTGAGGATGTTAAGGGTAAATAAGTATCGACTATCCTACATATCTGGTCCCAAGGCACTTTTAGAATGGGCAAATGTTCTTGAAGGAGATATCGAAAATATTTCTTATCACGGAAATAGTTATGTAGCTGTTTGTGCGTTGGAATCTAGTCAGCTTGCCTCAAAATTTCTTGATAGTTTATATCATAAATATAAAGGAAAACAACAAGGAGAATTACTTAAAGCTGCAGTAATTAAATACCAATGCATAGAAGAGTTGTTTAAGCAGTTTGTATCGATTTTTCCTTTTTCGTTTGATGGAGATTTAGAAATAAGAAAAAGAAAAATGGGTGCTGAGCTGTTAAGAAAAATTAATCCAGAGCTATCCTCGATTGTAGAAACCTTTATAACTACTATTGAGGTTTGGGAATAGCATTGATATCAATTGTAATAATAATAGCGTATTTCTTTTACCAATCTTGGATGGTTAGTCTTATATATTTTTTTCAAACCTTCATCTATTAGGTTCTCTAAGCATAAAAAATTCTTTTATTGAGGGTTTAAGAATATCCATTTCTTTAACAACCTCAAATCCTAATTTTTTATAAATCCTTACATTAACTTCGGTTGAAGTCTCCAGAAACACTGGTAAGCCTTGTTGATCAATTCTGGGTTGCATATAATTAATTAAAGCAGTTCCATATCCTTTGCCTTGGTATTCAGGGTCTACACCTAAACTTTGTAAATATCAATGTTCTCTAGATGCAAATTCTTTATGGATTTTAGTATTAATTTCCTCAACAGGTTTAAACCGTTTCCCTGCTTCAGATCCCATTTTATAAATCTTCGCTTTTAAACTTCATATTAGCATTCTTAGTTTTTTTTCACTATATTCTTTAAATGGTAACCATACTGCAATTCCTTCTAAATTAGGCGAGGGTGCGTATGCTATTCCATATCTAACACCCAAACATACTGTAGTCTGAAAAATATGTTTAATTTTTAAATGTCTTTCTTTTGTATCAGGTATTGCATGGACTGAAACAGGATCGTCTTTTAAAGCTCGACCAAGCACTTCCCCTGCCATGAGAATTTGGTTCTTATTTAGCCTTGTTATTTTTTGTTCCATATTATTATATTTTTGCTTGAATTTATGATGTTTCTTGATATCTTCCATAAGTAAACTCCTTTATCTTAAAAATTGGTGAAATAAAAAGGAGTTACTTTGAAATATATTTTCCAATGTTGGGCAAATAATTAATATGGATATTCAATAAATACTCCTTATAGATTATCTTTTTTTTCCTTTAATTATATATTAATTTAGAGCTTATTTGCTTAATAAAATTCATTCTAGCTTATCAAAATTCATGCCTAAAAAAAAGAAAAGGCGTCCTAAAAGAGGTCATCCAATCGGTATATTAATTGGACTACATATCGATAATGCTGTAATTTGGAAAGTATATAGTAATTCTATTAGGTTTTTCCTTAAAGTAAGTCGTGGAAGAAAGCGAAGAAATCAAAGTAGAAAGCAGTTATATAATTTTCACGAAAAATTAATCAATGTGCTAAGGCCAATTATTAAAGAAGGTAATAGAAATTTAATATTACTTTCTCCACCAAAAGAATTGTACTCAAATGAATTTCTTAATCACATTAACAAGCATCATAGGTGGTTATTAAAGAAAGGAGAGTCGCAAGTTATACTTTCTAAAGTTGTAGGAAATCAAGCAAAGACTAAAAAGGACATACTTTATTTAAAGTCGCAAGAATCCTTTAAAAATATTATCGATAAAAGCTCCAATCAGGAGGGATTATTAATTTTGGGGCAATTAAAAGATCTGATTAACAAAAATGAAAATCACTCAAAAATTCTTTATACATTGGAGGAAATCAATAGAGAGTTGCGACTCATTAAGGAAAATCCAAATAAAAATAAACCAAATTATATTATTTTGACTGAAGAATATATAACTAATCCTAAAAATAGGAATAAAGCCCATCGAATTTTACAAATCGCTAAAAACCTTGAAATCAAAACAAAGATTGTCAAGCAGGAATCTGAAGCGGGAGCTATCTTAGATAAATTTGGTGGGTTAATCTGTTTTTTTGAATACTTTTAAAATTGTTTTAAATTTAAATATCCAGCAAATTTATGAACTTATCATGTGATTTTTCCAAAGAATTAAAATATCGAAATATTATTAGTTAACTTAGGTTCGATATTAAACTTGTCCTATCTGTGAAACTCCTATGAAATTATACACCATCTACGAAAACGGAGCGTTAAGAATTGTAAAGAAAGTTAATTTTGCGGAAACCAAAGTATTTATTATTGATGATATGAAAAATATTTACATTTGGCGTGGATTAAAAGCCTCAGAAAACAAAAGAAAATATGGGTTATTAAAAGCAGAAAATATTAATAAAAAAAGAAAAAACAGTGCTAAAATTCAAGTTTTAGATCAAAACCAAGAGTACGGCTCTTTCTTATCTATTATGAATATTCTCAGAAGAGGATTAGAACAAACTGAAGATATTGAAAGACGTGATGAACTAGTATTAGAAGTAGACGATACTCTTGAACTTATTGATGCAGGACTCGAACCTGATCTAGAAGCGGAGTTAACGCTTGCTGCCCACGAACTTTCTCAAAAAAACAAACCTTACAAAGAATTATGCAAAATGCTTGCAAAACTTCAATTATCTATCGTAATAGGCAAAAAAGCTCCCACTAAAAGGGAATTAGAAAAAAAGACCGAGGAAATATTTAAATCCTCTTCAACTTATGAAGAACTTTGTTGGTTGATAGTTAACTTGAATAAGATAAAAGAAAAACAATAGAATTTAAACTTTTAAAATATTTTTTACCCAGGTTCTTGCAGTCTCTTTAGCTGCTTCAACACCGTGAGTTAGTGGCTCTTGAAATATCTTTTCGCTTAATATAGTACTATTTTTTAGATGATTTCTAAATTTTCCCATAGCATTAGTTCCATCGCCAGCACAGCAACAAAACAACGCTAATCTTTTTCCCGCTAAGTTGAACTTTGCCAAATAAGAACGTGTGGGAGGTGAGAATGTCCAGCTCCAAATTGGTGTGCCAAGGATGATTATATCGTATTCAAGAGGGTTGTATTTTATTGACTCAAGTTTAGGTTTCCGTTTCATATTAGCTTGAAATCCCCCCCAAAAATAACGCATCCTCGATTCAGGGTTCAATTCTTTAATAGGTTTCAGAGGTTCTATATCTGCGTTTAATTCCCTAGCGATTTCATCCGCTACTAATTTGGTGTTTCCCGTCAAAGAGTAGTAGACGATTAAGATTCTTTGGTTCATAACTAACACTTTTAATACTATTCAATAAAAATGGTTTTAGGGGCAATTTAAAATTATTTAAAATGGATTCAAAACAAGAATAATAAAAATTAATTAGTTAAGATAAAGCTCGAAGGTGCATATTTCGAACTTTCCGATCTTAAAATTTAAAGTAAAATCAGTGGAATTCCAATTTACTTCCTGATCTACCTCTCTTTCGAGTAGATCTACTGGTTTAATAGTTTTTATCTTCTTGTTGAAGGGGGGCTTTATCGCTACTTGAACATCAGTTGATATCCCAGATGTTTCGCATACTCGCATTATAATTGTATCCTTCGTACCCCATTCGTTAAACTTCAAAGCCGAAACAAAAATGTTTTCACAATTGACGCTTATTAAAGGTTTGCCATTAAATTCCTCAAGAGCTTCCAGAGAATCACCTTTAACTGGCAACACAATAACTGGATTATTAAACTCTTCCGCTTTTCTTTTTACTTCCGAGTTAGGTTTTCCCTCCTGGTCAATAAGGGCTCCGCCGTTATGAGGAAATAGAGCGTATCTACATCGAAACGGACCTAATCCACTATACACGGGCACTTTATGGTTGTGTGATTCTTCGTTAAGTTTTCTCTCCTTAATAACCCATGCTTCTGGAGCAGGAGGAGGGTATTTACAGCTCCTAAGCAAAGTCAATCGGATATCACCGGAGTTAACATCAAACGCATACTTACCCTCGTTTAACAAAGCTAACCCCCAGCTATCATCAGGCGCGCTCACATCGCAATATTGGTGGCATATTTTCTCATAGCGCGCTTTATCGCAAGGGACTTCGGGATTAGCGTTAAATTCAATAGCACAATACATTGCATCAGCTTTGGCTTTAATCGCCTGAGTAGATGTACTATATAATATTTTTAGCATAGTGGTTTCTTTTTGCCAATCAGTATTATATTCGAAAAAGACTTCTGGATTGTTCTTAAAAAGGGTGATCTTCTGCTTCACGGTAGTATTTGCGATTTCTTTTTGTATTTCCAAGGTAGAAAACACGGAACCATTCTCACTATGTGTTATTTGAACATTAATATCGTTCGAAAGATCAAGCGGATGCTCCCAGTACTTAGGGGTTAAATTCCACGCGGGAAAACTCTTGTCGTCGTCAAGAAAACCGAAAGTAAGGTTCGATTTATCTCCGTTAAGTAAATTCTTACCGTTGTTAACACCTTTAACTTTGAGTTGGATAATAGCACCGTTACTTGAATCTAATACAAGTTTAATTGAATCGCTTTTAATACTATTAGTCTCGGTTTCGAAGGGGTTCCTCGATTCTAAATCCCGACTCTCTTCATCGTTTAAAAGTTTTAATTTTGCAATCGATAGACTTAAACTTTTTAAGGGTAAAATCGTCCACCATCCGGGAGGTCTAGTATCGGAGTCTTGAATTTCGTCTTTTGGTACAGGTTGGCATATAAATTCTCCTTTCTCTGCTTCGTGAAATGATATTTTGGCATAATTTGGTTTACCCCTTGAGTCTAATCCTGGGGGATTAGGGAAAACATCTATAGGAATAAAAACTCTTGAATTACGGTCCCAAGATAGTGGATTAAACAGTAATAATGTCTGTTTTTTTTCGGTTGATTGTTGCGAGTCATTGAAAATTTTTAAATAGTCAAGTATACTTTCCGAAAGTGCTTTTTGTTTCTGCCAATCATCCCACACTTCGTCGTAAACTTCGGGAATTGAGCTTCCTGGAAGAACATCGTGAAAATGGTTCTTTAAGGTTATCTTCCATAACTTTTCAAATAACTCGCAAGGGTAATTTAACGATGTGCTAAACAAAGAGGTTAAAACAGCTAATTTTTCCAAACTAAGGATGAGTGTTTCGTATTTTCTATTTTGTCTTTTAACTTCAGCGTGGTTAGAAAAACACCCTCGATGGTTTTCCAAATACATCTCGTCGTTCCAGATAGGAAAATGTTCTGAATAAGATTCTAATCTCTTATAAAATTCCTCAACCCCACTCCATTTAAACATATCATATTTGACTAATTCATTAGCCACAGCGACTTCCTTATGAGTAGGACCGTGTCCACCATCTCCCCACCCAAAAAAGTATCCCACTACGGGACAAATGTCGTTTTTTACATGTTCTCCCAAAAGATCGTAATTATACGAGTAGTTCCAGATTTTTTGACCGTTGTCTTTGAGTAGATGACGCCCATTCTCAAACATCTTCCACGATCCAATGACAGATTCGTTTTGGTGAAACATTCCCGTTAGAATTGTTGAACCATCAGGACTTTGCCACCAAAAATTCACAAACGGAAAGAGAGTTTGTAAATTCCACGTCAGTTTAGAACTCCAAAAGTAGTGAGCCCCGGACTTAGCTAATATTTGAGGAAGTCCTATGTTGTAACCAAAAGAATCCAGAAACCATTCTACTTTAGGGAGAATCCCAAAATTATCTCGAAAAAATCGCATACCGTATAATCTTTGCCTTACCATCGCTTCACCGGAAGGCATCATACAATCCGGCTCAACATAAGAGCCTCCAACCAGCTCAATATTTCCTTTTTTAACAATTTCCTGAATTTCTTTAAATAACTGTGGATTGTCTTCTTTTATCCATTCCAGCAGTAAAGGTTCGCTTAATGCAAACTTATATGTGTCTGGAAACAATTTAGCGTGTAGTATTGCCTTTTTAAAAGTAACTTGAGCTTTTTTCCGAGTTTGCTCAAACCGCCACATCCACGCACAATCGATGTGCGATTGACCAACCATATGAATCTCTAAATCTGAATGTTTGCTAAATAAGTTCATCTGACGCTCCCATCCGTTTACCAGTCGTTTTACTCCGACTTTTCGACCTCCTCCTAGCCATTTGTCAAACTTTGTTTGATCGTCTTGGTCGGGTTCTTCTAATTCTGAAGCGTCAAGTCTTCGATTGCCTGATATCTTTCCTACGTTTTCAGTTAATTTAGGTTGCATTTTAATTTATATCCCTTTGAGATACTTACCTAAATATTTGGATTTATTTTAACATAGTCGAAAAAATCATTAATACCTTTGAGTGTAAGAAATAACCAAATCTTATTTTTTTTATCTCACTTATTTAATTGCACATATGACTGAAAAATTGTTTTGGGAAAACCCCTACGAGAAAACTTTCGAAGCTAAAGTGGAAAAAACAACTCCAGAAGGTCTCATTCTAGATAAAACACTGTTCTATCCACAGGGTGGTGGTCAAGATTGCGATAAAGGATTTATTCTACATAATAGCGAGAGATACGAAGTATTGTCAGTGACTAAAGAGGATAATTACATTATCCACCACCTTAAACCAGATGTTATAGAACGCTTCAATGTGGGTGATATGGTTAAGGGAAACATAGATTGGGAATATAGATACGGGCTAATGAAAGCTCACACTTCCCAGCATATAATATCCGCTATTGCCAGAAATAAATTCGACAATGAGACGAATAGAGCGTTTATTAGTTTTGAAGACGTCACACTTCAATTTGAGCGCAAACTTACAGTTTCTGACCTAAAATCGTTAATAAAAGAAGCAAATCTTATATTTTCAAACGAAACGAGAGTAGTTCTAACAGAAACCTTAAAAAGGAAAGAATTTAATGCAAATAATTACAACATTAGGGGCAAGATCCCGGATAAAGAGATTATTAGAATCGTCCATATCGAGGGTTTGGACCAAGTGTGTTGTGGAGGCACCCATGTAGAATTAACAAACGAGATTGGACAAATTTTAGTTTATAGATTCCACAAAAACTTGGAAATAAGATACTTATTAGGGAAGAAATCGCTAAATAATTTTTCTGATGTTAATATTGACTTGGTTAATTCATTAGAAAAGTCAAAGCAGTCAATTTTTGATATTGCGAAAGTAATAAATGAATATAATTCAAAAGTTAACAAAACAAGCGATTTGCTTGCTAAATTACAGCTCGCTTTTTTGAACCATATGTCAGTTAAGCCAAGGTTTGAAATCAACGGCAATTTTGTTAACCTAGTAAGCTCAGAAATTGATGATAAATTGTTAAGAAAAGAATTTAAGAAATTTCCTGATAATTCTATTTTAGTTAAAATTGAAAACGATACCAGGATTAGTGTATATTCTAAAAGCGAAACGATCAATGCTAATGAGTTGGTGAAACTTCTAATTGAGTACTATGAAGGAAAAGGCGGTGGTTCTAATTTTTCTGCTCAGTGTGTTTTATCTCAAGAAGTAAACGATATTGAGGATAAGATAGTAGAATTAATAAAAAACAGCGGTAATAGATAACTAAGAAACTATTTCACTAATAATTATAGTTCTTTGATTGATCTAAATTAATTTTATTTCAATCAATTCTAATTAGTCAATAATGGCATTTAGTTTCCTCACGCTATCGTACTTTACAGCTCAGGTCATTCCAACGAATTCATCCGTATCGATTTTTAGCTCTTCAATAAGATCTTTTTCCATTCGTGCAATCGTTCTTTTTCCATCCTTGAAATGCCCCACAATTATAGCTTGAACTGGAGATCCATCTCGAGTATATTTAATCGTATAAGCATCAATTGCAATTTCTCCATTCGCTTTTTCTACTGGTTTGGGAAGGATTTTAGCTAACAGAGATTTCAGAAGTTCAGTATGATCTTCTTCTCCCCAATTCACCCGAGGAGGGCTTTTTCCGTATATTCCTATGGATTCTTTCGTAATATACCCCCCATTAGTAAGTACCATAATTTTTAGCGAATTTTCATTGCGAATCAACTCCACAGCGGTTGCAATCGCGTGTAAAGAATAATTACTCCATGGAACCCCGAACAAAAAGATGCTTAAAAATTAAATTTAAAACCCTTAAACTGCAGTTTCATACCCGTTTGATAAAAAAATTGCCTTATAATTTCTTTTTCATATTTCTTGTTTGCAGTTTTATAATCAAATCCATGAAGTGCCTTAAGTCTAATAAAAACGATGTTATTTACATTAGCATAATAGTATAATCATCAAAGGGGCACGCCAAAATAATCTCAAAAACATCGACCTTTTAATCTCAATATATAAAAAAGAAGGAAAATTTTTAGATTTATTTTCGATAGACTCCATACTTATGAACAGCATCAGTCATAGCTTGCACATTTTCGTGCCTAGCTTCATTTGGGATACCAGAAACACCACCATCAACGAGATACCCTCCCCCTTCCATGCATCCTTCTATACATTTCTTTACATATTCATCAACAGCCTTGGGGGGACCTCCTATCAATAGAGAAGCGGGAACATTACCTCTTATACATACATAGTCTCCCATCATCTCCTTAACTCTGATAATGTCTGTATCATGAAACCAGTATACGAGTTTTCCTTTGTGTTTTTTCGCGAACTCCTCTAAAAATTCCAAACGATCGTTATATCTCCCTTCGAAAAATGGCATTGGAGTTATTCCTTTGGCGATCATACCCTCCATGGTTTTGGTAAGTCCAGGCCAATAAAACTCCGCAAATTGATCGTTATTCATGAATCCGTCAGCACCTCGATTTAAGGGCACAAAAGATAGTGAAACTGTATTATCATCTGATGCTCCAGGCATACCGCTTAACGCATCTAGAGAATCCAATTGGGCTTTCGCTAGCAGATCACATACTTTTTTTAATTCCTCGGGATTTCTATACATGTCTAACATAATTCCGCGCATGCCTCTTAAATAAGCTGAAACCATATCAAATGGTGCTACTG
>JAHPYY010000031.1 GCA_019058515.1 Promethearchaeota archaeon | reverse complement strand
GTACCATACGCGCAAAATTCAGTATGACCTTCCGAGGGAATTGGTGCTCCAGGTACCGTAAATCCGTGGTAATTTACATTTCTATCAGAAGATATCATGTGAGTCTCGTAAAAAATGCCAGGTATCGTGTAAGATAGGTGTGGATCCCAACATAAGATTGGTTTTCCAGTGGTTGTTTTAGTGCCATCAACCACCCAATTATTGGAACCAACCAAATCGTGATTTTTTTTTATAAGTTCGCTCTCGCTTTTAATTGTATTAACATTAATAATAAAGCTTGAAAGAATGTTGGTTAGGTCGGAATTGGATAACGATTCGTGAGAAGAGGTTTGTGGTAAAGTGGGGTTAGTAAGGCCATATTCCGGAATAGTGGGGAACTGATAAGGATCAAACTCACCAAATAATTCGTAGTAATTCTCGAAACCAAGTGCATCAAGCGTTATATATCGATAAATATCGTTGTAATTAAACGAGAGAGTATATGCAAAAAATTTCTCCAAACAAAACGAGTCTAAAAGCTCCCACTCAACAGGTTGTACTCCAAGCAGTTGATATTCCAAGGGAACTTGGTTTTTATGAGTGTTCAGATAATAATTAACACCATCCACATAGCTATAAGCGGAATCCATGAAACCTTTATAAGGATCTGGAAGTACTCCCGATTCATCCAATTCTACATAATCCTCCAGCATTTTTTGAGCCCAATGTTCTAAACCAAGGGCAAGAAAATATTTGTCAGATGATATTCCGCTTTCTCCTATGAACTCAGAAAGTTTTCCTCGGACTTGGCGACGAATAAGATCCATTTGGAAAAATCTATCCTGCGCGTGGCAATACCCTAAAGCAAAGGTTAAATCGGGATAATTAGAGGCGTAGATGTGAGGAATTCCCCACTCATCTCGAATAACAATAACTTCATCAGTTAATCCCGAACGAAATATGCGTTCCTCGATAGGAACTTCTCCTGGAGCGTTCCAAACACCATTACCGGGAAAAAGTACATTACCAAGAGGAGGAATTATCCCAAGATCAATGGAAAATATTGATGTAGCGATGATGGTTGCGACTATAATTGCAGTTAATTTTACAATAAGTTTTTTATCTCGGTTTGGCATGTTTAGTCTTTTATTTCGACATATATTGGATTATTTAACATAATGTTATTCATCTAAATAAAGATTTAGATAAACTATTCGAGAAATTAAAGGAGAAAAATGAGAACTTATGATAAAAAATTATATTTCAAGAAGTTTAATTAACCCTTTTTCTCTTCCTTATTAACGCAAACGACTAATTGTTGAACTCATAAGCACCTTCAAAAACAGTGGTCTCTCCATATAAGTCTCGATCAGGCTATGTGAAGAAAATCCTAAATTCATTTACGCATACGGAAGTAAAACCATTCATACCAAAAATGTAACATCTTTTGTTTTCTTTAAAGTCGCAAACCAGCTTCCTAGCACATCATTGTGATGTTTTATTATTTCTTCAGCGGTAAAGAAAATTGAATTCCACGTACTATGTGCATCCTCAACCAAGATTGTTTTGTATCCCAAACTAAAAGCTCTACGGCATGTAGTATCAACGCAATATTCCGTTTGTAGCCCTCCAATTACGAGATCCTCTATTTCTCTAATAACCAACTCTTGCTCTAATCCTGTATTATAAAAACTATCTGGTGTTTTCTTTTGTACAATGATATCATCCATATCAGGTTCAAGAAAAGGATGGATTTCAAAGCCGGGTGTTCCAGGTTCATCCGGATCGTCTTTTCCTCCCATATTTTGAATGAATACTATTGGAATATTAACTTTTCGAGCGTGTTTAATTAATAGTCGGAGTTTCTTAAGTAGATTTTTTCCGTTATAAATAGGGTTATCACCTATAAAATTACCAAGTTGCGTATCGATAATAAGCAACGCAGTCTTTTTTCTAATATTCATGTTTATTAGGTAGAAATTATAGTAGAATAGAATTTGGAATTATAAAGAACAATAATGCCGTAAGTAGTAATTTGTATTCCATAGTAATTAAATCTTCATTTAAGTTTTTATACAAAACTAAAGTAAATGAAGTGATTGTGATGATTAATATTAGATATAAAATTAATCCTCATATCATTTTGCTAACCCACAAAAGATCATAATTTTAAAATAGTGATCTAATAAGATGTATTTGTAGGCAAATTGTGCTTCGGTAAATCATAGCAGCAATGCCTCAAAATATCAATACTTCTATAAGGAAATAGAGAAGGATCAAGTTAAGTTTTAATATATTTGACAATTCAACCTTTTTTATTAAGTTTTACCAAAAAATAAGCTAATTAACAAATAGAGAAGTAATAATAATCCAAAACATAGAAATGTAGGGATCGATAGGTATTTTACCGCATTTTTATAAGTAGTTTCGAAATATTCAACACTGTACGATAAGCATGGATGCAATGGAGTTACGAGGTATCCCAAAAATACAGATGTATATAGAAATACAAAATCGAGGATGGGCATAACGCTAACAACAAACTGAATTAGATATATTGGCGCTAAAATTGAAAAGGGAAGCTGAATTCGTCCAGTTGCGAATCCAAGAGCAAATCCAATGCAAATAAACAAAATAAAACTCAAATTCAAAGCACTGATGTCCTCTGGTACTCCAGATCTTACGAAAACTTCTAAAAACCAAAACATGGATAAAATTAGAAGTGGAAACCTCCAGATTTTCATTTTTTTTATAATGCTCTTTAAACTATCTAAACTCATATTTGCAAATCTTACTGCAATAATTAAACTAAAACATAAACCTACAATGAGAAAAATCTCTGGACATACAAAATTAAAAAAAAATCTACCAATAAAATCTATTATTGGAGCAAGGATTACAGGGCATATATTATGTAAAACTCTCTTTAAATCTCTTTCGTGTGACTCCCCCGAAGAACTAACTTTTCTTACTAAAATGAAGTACCCTGCGACAATCATAACTAAAAATGATGGAATTAACGAGAAAAACAAAATATAAAGCGATATTCCAGTTAACACACTTGCTACAATCATAGAAGAAGAAAGAGGATAAATAAGTATTAAAATGTGACGAAACCAAACATTTATCGCCACTTTTCGATTAGGATTCATATCTTTATCGATTTGTTCAAGAATAGGCGCTGACATTAGTGCTCCTCCTGCAACTGGAAGGAGTCCATAGAAAGCGGGTACTACCATCATTGACACTTTTTTAGAGACATTTAATTTCTGAACGAGTTCCATCATTAATCCTGACTCTTCCATTATCCCTCCTAATACTGGTATAATTCCTACAGCTATCGCCAAAAGGATAATTGTTGCATCAGTAAAAATAGTATATAGTGAGGCTAAGATATCTATCTGGGTTAAGATAGCAAAAAGTAGGGTTGCTAAACTTAAAACGAGACTTAGTTCGTATTTAGAAAATATTAATATAACTCCTATAGCAATAAAAAAACTTAGCCAAGAAGGTATCACGCTTAAAGAAATATTTTTTTCCTTTAAAAGCTAATTTTCTTTAGTAAGATATATACATAATTCTCAAATAATTCACCTATTAATTTAGTCTAATAGAGAGGATAAAATATTCATATTCTTCGATTATCTCCTATGCTACAGAGTATAAAAGAGCTTCGTCTCTACTGAAAATAATTTTACCTTTAAGTATTTCGACTTGGACATATATTGGAAGTAATTGAAACATTTAAATATCGAATATGTCCTGAAATTCTTCTAATAAAGGTAAACGAATTCGATTTAAGCGTTCTTTATTTTCTTCCTTAATGTAAATACATATATCGATATCGCTATTTTAAAGAAATACATCTGTTAAGGCTGATCCATGAAAAATAATGAATTCTATGTGATATTGATCAATATATTTTTCGATGTCTTTTAAAAACTCTTCAATCATTCGTTAAACTTTTGATATCAAAATAATTAATTAAGTAAATTGAAATATAAAACCATTGAATAAAGTAATTGAATACAGTTTAGTTGGAGATTTTATCGTATTTAGCAAGAGAAATAAGGATTTAAAACCTTTAAAGTGGCAAATAAAAATGAATTAAAAGAGAAAAATAAATATAAATTCATACGTAAACCATTAAGGATTCTATTTCAATTAGGAAATCTTTCACTGCCTTTTCCCTGCTATTTAGCTCATTAATTGCAACTTCTAATTCTTGGGGGTTTTTAATCCACCCCTTTGCGTCTTCTTTAGATGTGTTAATATGGTTAACTAATCGTTTTCCAAGTTCCGTATACCATGGGAATTTCTTACTTAGTTCAGAGATTCGCTCCATTTTTTGGTTTTGAGCTAAATTTTTTATGTTTACCAATGTATCTTGCATTTCTGACATATCTTCGTTGAACTTTTCAAATTTAATACCACATCGTTTTGCAAAAGTACGACTCATCCATTTTTTCAAGAAATATCCTAAGTCTTCTAATTCATTTTCAATCTTCTTTAGAACACCGTCTAAACCTTGCATTGAATTAAGTGTTCTATCAACATTTTCAATAAACTCGATCAAATTTAACCTTAAATCCTTGTGTTTTGCAGTTTTTCCTGTTATACCTTTACTTAGTAATATTCCGAAAGGATCTGCGATTTGTCCACGGTATTCAGCTGCTTTTACAATAGTATACGCCCAACCTGCGGCGCAATGTTCCGCCGGCATGGGACCGTTATACCCCGGACTCCCTCCTTGATTAAGAAATTCGGCTTCACTCATCCCGAATCTCGGCGCTAATTCTTTGGCTGCGAATTCTAAACCCGGCGTCCTTACCATTCCAGGACCGAATATAAACACATTAACACCAGTTTCTTCCAATTCTGTCGCGAGCGATTGCCCAATTGATGTCAGCGCGGCTTTTGAAGCGAAATAGGGCGCCATGTAGGGAGTCCCCTCCGCTGATGTGACGAAATTTATTACCCCTTCGTTTTGTTTCAGCATGTACGGAAGAAAAGTCTTGGTAAGAAATACCGCTCCTCTTATATTAACATTATATGCTTTATCCCATTCTCGCATAGACAACTCGGATACGGAACCTGCCGCGTATATGATTGCATTGTTAATTAAAATGTCAATTCTTCCATATTTTTGCATGATGTAATCTTCTAGATTTAGTATCTCTTTCTCACTTGAAACATCTGTTTTTACGAATTTGGCTGAGTAACCCTGTGAAAGTATTTCTTTTTCAACCTCTTTTCCAGATTTATTGATTTCCGCAACAATAACATGGGCTCTTAACCACGCGAGAGCTTTTGCTAATTCTTTGCCAATTCCCCTTCCAGCTCCTGTTACAATCGCAACTTTTCCGCTTAACTCTTCTTGAGATAATCCTAATTTCTCTATAAAGATATAATCACCTTTTTATGTGACATAATGAATTAATGACTTATAAATTTTTTAGGTCATATAGTCAATTCTTAAATATAATGAATCCTATATTATGTTTAATGCCTAAAGGATTTTCAGAAGAAGAAAAATCGATCATCAAAAATCAGTTAATAGAAAAAGGGATCGAGCTGTTTAGCAAATTTGGGTTGAAAAAAACCAATATCGAAGATATTACTAGAGCTGTTGGTATAGCAAAAGGGAGTTTCTATTCGTTTTACGAAAGGGGAAAAGAGGAACTTTTTTTGGATGTATTTCTCAAGGTTCAAGAGGATATTAAGGACGAGTTCACTAAGATAATAAAGAAGTTTTCGAAGGATCCTTTGGAATCGTTAAAATCATTCATTAAATTGCACATTGAAATAAGGAACGAAAATCCTATTATTCAAACTATGTCTGATAAGACGACCAGAGGAATTATCTTAAGGAAACTTTCTGGCTATGAAAACCTAGATAAATATTTACAAGAATACGAATATCTCCCAAATTTCATAAAAAATTGGCAAAAGCAAGGAATATTTACTGAAGGAGATCCAAATGTATTAGCAGGAATTTTAAAAGCAATTTTTACAATAGGTATGGACGAAGAAACGGTTGCCTATATCAGCATGGATAAGTTCGAACAAGTTATGGACCAACTAATCGATATAATCGCAAAATATATGATAGTCAAAAAGCCTACCAAATAGAAATATAAAAAATTAAACGAAAAAAAAAGGTTAAATCTTTCCTTTCAGACTTTCCGCCGAAAATGGTCCAGGTTGGGACATTAACTCTTTAGCAGCTTCAGTTTGTTCCCATACATTCCAAAGGAGAACCCCTTTAACTTTTCCGTTTTCTAAATAATATACCACGCCTTCCTCGTAAGGAGTTTTCCAATCTTCCACGATCTTGAGTTTCGCATTTAAAATTCCTACCGCTTCATAACCGTAATCAAACAGGTCTGAATAAAAGATAGGTAGATAATCGTATGACTCTTCCTCGCCAGCCATATTCAGTCCCGCACGCTCTCCCATTGCGTAAGTGTTATCCTCGTGTTCTACACGGATGTAGCTATCAATTATCGGATTATAGAAAAACGCAACATCTCCCGCAGCGTAAATATCGGCATCAGAAGTTCGAAGTTGATCATCCACAGTGATTCCATTTTCGACCTTTAATCCAGCTTTTTTAGCTAAACCAACTTTCGGAGTAATGCCTAGACCAGCAACCACTGTATCGAACCTTAAAGTTTTACCGCTATCGGTCCCAATTACAATTTTTTCTCCCTCTTTTCTTACATTTTTAACTAACTCTCCTGCTAAGACTTTAATTCCTTTTTCTGCGTAATAGTCATTTAGAAAATCACTTAACGCTTTAGGAAATACTAAGGCGCCTATACCGGATTCGGGAAAAATTATTGTGATTTCCGCTGTTGGTTTGTACATTTTAATAGCGGCGACTATTTCCGAGCCAATAAAACCTCCGCCGATTACTCCAAAGGAGTTGTACTTATCTACTTGTTCTTTTAGATTTTTATAGTCTGATAAAGTCCTATAATAGATTATGTCCGCATCAGTTTTGATGGGAAGCGTTTTAGGGGTTCCACCCGTAGCCAAGAGCAATTTTTCGTAGGTGTATTCGTTTCCTTGGTCGTCCGTCGCTTCTTTTTGGTCCTTATTGATATTTGTAATAGTCCTATTCAACAGAATCTCGATGTTTTCAATTGATTTCGTGTCAATATCTAAATTTTCTAGTTCCTCATCTCCCGTCCATAACGACTTTGACAAAGGCGGTCGGTAATAGGGGGGATCACTGTCATTACTTACCATACAAACCCCTCCTTCGGGATCTTTCTCGCGAATTCCTCGGGCTGCGGAATCCGCTGTCATGCCACCTCCTACGATTAGATATTTGCAGTTAATTTTTTCCATTTAATTACCTCTTTTATAATTTTGGATTGTAAATTAATTTGATTTCCTCGTTAATTAGAATAAACCAGATGGTTTTTAAATATGCGCACCATAATTTATAAAAATTAGCAAGCTAGCACTTTAAAGACAAACAAATAATTAATTATTAATTTCTATTTTTATGATCTTAGTCCAGCTTTAAGTTACATGAACATGAAATCTTTAGGTTTCTAAACCAAACCCATTTTCAATTAATTCAACCAATCGAGCTACAAATCGAGTTGCTGGCGCACCATCTACCACATCGTGGTTAAATAGTATAGTCATAGTTAAATATTCCCGTATCTCAATCTTGTCGTTTACTATTCCTGGTCTTTTAGTAATTGCACCGATGGCAAAAGCTAACGGATGAGAAGTTGTAGGGATAGGCCATCCGTATGCTGTTCCAAACATACCTACAGAGGTAACTATTATGGTACCCATAATTTGTTTGGCTCTAAATGGATTTTTCAAAATTTTTTTTATTAAAAAGCGCCTTAGAAATTTCGGCATAGTTGTATACAAATTTATTTTTCCTTTTAAACTGTGTTCTCCTAACACTCCAGCTCCATTAACATCCTCCGATTGGGCAGCTCTTATCTCATCGTGCATCTCTCTTACGCTTTTTTCGTTAGTCTTCCTTATAACCACTGGCATTGGAGCTTTAATTCCCTTTGCCAATTTTTCGACCGTTATTGATATGTCAACATCGTCAAATGTAACAATACTTTTATTCCCCATCATCATCGAGTGAACTTCCTTATGCTCGCTTGCTGCTTTTCCGATGCATTTTAAGAGCCAAGCAGTAAACGATAACTTTATTTCGGTCTTTTTTGCGTGATCGACAATATATTGGCGCCCACTTGTTACATCCACTTCAAATAATCCTTTTATATAATGATATTTATCCATTAACGCGAGAAAATCAAGGGTTGGAATTCTTGCTTTTGGAAATTTGGAAATATTATAGGATCCCACCATATCCCTTTTTTTCGTATTAAATCACCAACTTAGCGTTTAATAAATTTTGTTTCTTTTTTTATCTATAAAAATTGGGCTATTAAACTTTTTATAGCGGATAAAGATTGTTCTTTATTATGAAATTATTATCTATATACTTCACCATGGGAGGTCGTACCAAAAGAGTTTCAGAAATTGTATCGGGCGCACTCCCAGAATTTGAGGCTTATTTCTCTCCGTTTGAAATAAACGGAAAGCTTAAGGAGAAAATCAAAATACTAGACAAATTTGAAAATGGAGATTTCTCTTTGGTTGAGGAGGGATTAAATGAGCTTAATGTGGAACCATACGAGTATATCCTTATTGGAATGCCTACATATGGCAATCGCCCTCCCAAGATATTTGACGAAATCATGAATCGAATCGAAAATTTTGCAAATAAGAAAGTCGCAGTTTTTACGACATCGAGATTTACCGGGGATGGAACTATTGATTACATGAAATCGGCGATCGAAGCTAAAGGCGCAGAAGTTGTACAAACACATAATTTTAAAGGACTTATTAAGATAAGATCTAAAACTGGGACAAACTTCGCTAAAGAAATCCAAGCATCGATTTC
Organism: Promethearchaeota archaeon; assembly: GCA_019058515.1. Next base: position 54,359 of record JAHPYY010000031.1, on the reverse strand, counting down.
AAAATAACAAATTCTAAGATTGAGCTATGGATTTGGCATCGGCAATTCTAGTTTAAAATGCAATAATATAAGACCAAATTTCTATTTAATCCTTTGACAAAATCTATTCCCCTTAACCTTAAGACAGTAAATAGTACATTTTTTGATCTTGAGCTTGAGCTTTATTAATAAAATCAAATCCTGGGTACATAAATTACATTTCCAAGAAGCGATTTTATATACAAATTTGATTAAATCGAACTAATTTCCATTTATTGAATTTCTTCTGGTATTGAATTTCCACAATCCCACATGGATCTACATGAAAATCCCATCGTCGAAACACGGCAATTCCTAATATATAGCACAATATAAGTCGAATCAATCCATCATGGCTAACAATAATAATAATGTCTTTAGATATCCGTTTTTCTTTAAAAAACGACTTGATCCTTTTTTGGGCGTCTTGTCCACTCTCACCCTCAGGAAATTGAAAATCACGGTTCCTATCAATATAAGCCTTCCAAATATCTGGATATTTCTGTTGTAATACTTGATCAGATAATCCTTCGATTACGCCATTATCAATTTCGTTCAAGCGACTATCTGTAATTGGTGATATCTTTTTCTTTTCAGCAACATATTTAATTGTTTGTATAGTTCGAATATATTCACTAACATAAATATTATCAATCGATTTATCTGAGAAGTATGAAAATAATTTTTCTGCCTTTAAATTCCCTTTTTTACTAATTGGTTGATCCTGATGTCTTATATAGGGATTATAAAAGTCTCCTTGTTCTTTATCAGCATGTCGAATTATATACCATTTCATTTCAAAGTCCATTTCCTAATTGTTCACAACTAAGGTAGTTTTAACTATGCTGGGTTACATTCTTTCACATTCAGCATATAATTTTAATGTTACTTCCTTGCTTTAATCCCTGTAAAGAGTTCTGAATGATTTCGTACCCATTGTAAATGGACCAAGATTAGTATTCCTCCCTCCTGTAAATATTAAAACTGTTTAAAATTCAAATACACATTCTTTTTTTAACAAGCGAATTAGAAAAAGAACTTAAAAATCATCTACTTGTTTTTTGTTTATCCATAGAGTCTAAAGTGGTAAGGAAATGTTTTCTTCGATTTAGATTTAATCGAATTTGAAAAATAGTAATAAGTATATACGCTATATTTAAGGCAGCAGCAAGAGTATAAATAAAAATAAAATTTAGCTCCCCAAAATCGAGCTCAAAGAAGGTCATATACACCGGATTTGAGGGATAATCGATCAGCAGGTACACCAAAACAATAATAAAGAGCGTAACTATAATAATTGTTACATTTTTATTTTCAAACTTGAAAAAGACTAATACCCAACATAAATAACCAAACACCAAAAACCAAAGAGGAATCATTTGGTCAATGTGAAATCCTAAAAGCCATGGCATTACAGAAGACATAATGAATACTAAACTTCCAGTATAAAACAGAAGAAAAGTCATCGGTTTTTTTTCAAAATCCATAATAGCTTGAATAAATTTTTCTTCTCCCGCTTCACTCATGGTAGGCTCAGTAGACTTCAAATTAGCTTCGCCATCTTTCGATAAACTAGATTTCTGAGATGAAGTTTCTTTACTCGATTCATCCGAATCTTTTCCGCTTCTCTTTTTTTTTAAAGTTTTAATTCTGTGCCATAATTTACTAAATATAAATAATGCGGTCATTGGTGCTAAAAGAACAGTCGTTGAAGCAAGTGTTATTAAAACATACATAAAACTTGCACCATACTGACCCAGAAATTTTTGTTCCTTAGTGAGTATGATGTTTTGTTTTAATTTTTTAGAAAACACTCCCATTTTTCTAATCATTATTTGAAATAGAATGGAAATCCCCAGAAAAATAAAGATCGGAATAAAATAGAACTCCAAATAGCCTATCGGTTCTGCAGAAGTATTAATAAAAACAGGATATATAAAACCCTCCATTAAATTTGCTAGGAGAAAGATTGCGTAAGTAATACTCACATAAAATACGAATGTTAATATCGTCACCTTTATAGACACATCCCTAGATTTAAGGTTTGGATTCAAGTCGTAATATGTAAGTGCTACATACCCAAGCAGCAACCCATAGTATAAAATCAACTCGGGAGTGAACATACCTTTGGCACTTCGTTGTTTATCAGCTAAATTTAAATTTGCAACTGCGATAGCAGTAAAAGCAAATATTAAAGATAAAATCTCTGGAATAAGTTTGAGCTTCTCGCCCTTTAGCTTTTTATAGATTGAGTATCCAAATTTAATAATTGCTAGAGCTAGTACGAAAATAGAAGATAAGAAAGAAATCAACCCCAAAGGACTAATATCTGATAAACGAGGTAGAAACAGCAAGCCGAAATCCACGAGGTTAATTTCCTCATCAACAAGCGTGTGAATGGAAACGCATTGATTCTGACCTATTTGGTTACCGGTGCCATCGTCAACTATACAGTTACCCTCCTCTCCGTAAATAATGTAGTTATTTTCAACTATGTTGTTTGAGGATAAAAAAGTCAATTCGATACCAATAGTATTAAATTCACTATACAAGATCGAATTTCCTTTGATTATATTATAGTCTCCCCAAACATCAATCCCGGAATAGCCAAAATTATCAATCGTATTGTTCTCAATGGTGCTATAATGAGAAGACACGGTGATACCCATCGAATTATTTACAATATTATCATAGATTAAGTAATTTTGACCGTCTGTATAAATTGCGAAGCTGCTCACATTAAATACACGGTTAGAGATAATATTTGAGTGATCCCCAATAGAAGAGATTCCTCCTCCTGAGCTGTCATTGATAAGGTTATTTGAAATATCTACAAAATCAGCCCAATTTATTATAACACAATCCTTATCACCACTATTTTGCATTAAATTATCGCAAATTTGAATGTGTTCACAATCCCAGTTAACATAAATTGCGGAATTGTTATTTTTACTAAAACTATTATTGTATACATATATATCTGTGCTATCTCTCAAATATATCCCGTTAGTGGGAATATTGTAGATTTCATTTCCACAAATGGTAATATTATGGCAAGATTCGATCGAAATTGCACCAGTATCGTTGGATGCAGGTGAGTTAATTAATTTAAAATACTGAATAATAAGAGGTTTATTTGTGTTAGAAATTTTTATAGGGCTTGAAACACCCTCTCCGTCAATCTCGAAATATTCAATAATAAAAGGATCACTTTGAGTGCCAGAACCCTTTTTTTCAGGAAAAGCAATTAATTCTGCATTGCTCGTAATTACTATTGGTGAATGGGAAGAACCAGCAGCAGAATCAGGAAACAAGGGAGTATGATTACTATTCGTATTATCCTTTTCACTAAATATGAAGAGGATATGCACCGTGAAATGAAGAGTTAAAGGTAAAAATAGTAAAAAAAGTATAAAAGGAATCAATTTTTTGCAATTTATGGTCATTGGAATATTTTTCATTGAAACTGCAACCCGATATAAGAGGATATTTCAATTAAGTAAATTCATCAAATTTCGCGTGTCTGGGAGGATACATCAAATATTCAATATAAACTTTTCGGGAAAAGCGAAGATTTTGCTTCGAATAACCTTCTCTCAATAGTTAGTTTTAATTTTTTTTAAAATTTACACAAAAATACCAACCAGCGTTAAAATACCAAATAGAAATTGAAAAATTCCGGATAAAATTCCTGTGTTCTTCTTAATTTTTAATAAAATTACGAAGTGTGTTACATCATTACCCATTCCCAGAATAGAAAAGCCGATACTATAAAGCAAAATTAGCGGAGATTGAAATATCACCAAGACCAATAAGGAAAAACTCGTTATAATTAGCAAATGGCTAAAAATTACGAACACCTTGCGATCAGGTGCAAAATTTCTCAATTTACCGTCGTAACCTTCAGGTAGGTATTTCTTAATTTCCCAGATTTTAGTTAGATCTTCTTCGATGAAATGAGCCGCTGTGGCAATACATAGAAACAAGTAGAACAGTCAAGATACATTAATAGAGAGCTGAAAAAAGAGTAAGAGAGCACCCAATAAAAACGAGCCAATAACAAGGAATGTGAAGATAAAGAAGACGGGATTTGGAGTCTTCATTTACATGTGTTTAAAGTAAATTATCTTAGGTTTTGAGAATACTTATTTAATTACGGTGTCGTATTTAAGTCTGTGGTTTCATTCAAACATCTAAGTCTAAGTAAATATCTTCAGGTTCGAGGTTGAGTAACTCAGCGTTTAGTTCTTTTGTTAAATACCACCCAAGATAGAGTAGAAGTCTATAGTGTTTTTAGAAGAAGTTGCAGAGATATAAAGCTTATTAACCCCAATTAACCTCACTTGTGCAAATGCTTCTTCCATTAAAAAGCGTTCTATACCTTGTTTCCGATAGTTTGTATTTTTTTTGTATCTCGGTTTTTTAGGTGCTTTTTTTTACATTTGCTTCAATTTCCTCTTATACTGGATGTCTAATCAAAAACAACACTCGATAAACGGCTATATCTTCTTTTAAGAGTCAAATATATATATTTTATATAGGATATCTTGAAAAATCAGTTTTTATTACCTTTTAATTTGTTTTAGTTCTAAAATTAATGAAAAATTAAATAGAAAAAATCAATGAAAAGGTCTATATTATTTTTAATTATATTCATAGTCGGAATTTTATCCGGAGTTATTTTTGCAATTATTGACAATTTTGTAAAGTCTTTCATCTAATTAAATAAGATATATCAATACTATGAGTACTTCATATAAAGTCAAAAAGCACAATAAATGGATTCTAATTGTAATTTTAATTTTAGGATTTATAATTGGAAATCTAATTACGAATGTCAGTTTTATATCAGGGCAAGAAGTAACTCAAGTTAGCATTGTTTATAGTTCCGAAAAAGCAAGTTGGATGACTATAGCTTACGGCAACTTCTTAGACGAATGGGAAAAAAATCATCCAAATAAAAAAATCATTATTGACATGCATCCTTACGGTTCGTCAGATTCTATTATAAGTATACTTAATGGAGAAATCTTTCCAACCATTTGGAGTCCTGCATCTTCAATTTGGATGTCATTTTTAAACACAAAATGGATGGATTTACCAGCAAATGTAGATCCTATTGTAAATGTTGATGATGCAGTAAAAATAATATATTCCCCGATAGTAATCGCAACATGGGAGGAATTTAATAAAACACATAATATACGAGGATTTTCAGATTTACATCAATTAAATTTGGATCCAGAATCACATGTAAAAATGGCTCATACCGACCCAAGATTATCTAATTCTGGGTTTATGAGTGTAATAATGGCATTATCTGCGGCCTCAGGAATTTCTTCAGAAGATTTATCTATGGATGACTTATTAAGCAAAATTAACCAGCAATGGTTAAAAGAATTTGAGTCTAGTGCGGTAATGTATGGTAAATCTACAGGATTCTTGAGTCGATATATGCAAAGTGGAGGACCAGAGGCATTAAACATAGCATTTTTATACGAAAATCTTATCCGTGATATTTCTAGTACTTCTACTGGAGGAAAAGTGATTGCGATATATCCAGAGGAAGGAACTTTATATAGCGATCATCCATTTTGTATCTTAAATGCGGACTGGGTTTCACCTGAGCAAAAAGCGGTTGCTAAAGCGTTTTTGGACTTCTTAAACGAACCAGAGACCATAATTTCGGCTCTTGAATACGGATTTAGACCGATAAATTCTTCAATACCTCTTGATCCTAAAATTTTTAATTACGAAAATAATGGTATCGCTTACAATATAGATGTCCCTGAATTAAAGACCCCAGAAAATGGGAATGTATTGTTAAAAATTCCTGATTTGTGGTTATTGTGTAAATCAACAGCTTAAATACTTAAAATTAAGAAGTGGAGTATCCCCTGTGGAAGAGATAGAATTTAAATTACGGAATAATAAACAAAAAGAAGACATTAATCTCCCTTTTAGTTTGAAAGTTGAAAGATTCTTTTCAAAACCTGTCTATAGAAAAAGTTTAGATACAATCTCTATCTGTTTTTTCGCTTTGGTTGTTTTAGGTCCGGTAATTAATATTTTTTCAAATATTTTTTTCAATTTACCATCCATATACCAAGATGTCTTTAATGATGAATTAATGGGAGACTTACAGTGGTTAAATATTTTAAATTCCCTTGGAATCTCTTTCACTATAGCTACTATTGCTGTAATTTTTGACCTCATAATTGCATTTCCTACTTCTATTATTCTAACTCGCTATAATTTTAGAGGAAAGAAAATCCTTGATGCTTTAGTTGATTTACCAATGGCCGTGCCAACGAGTGCTCTTGGATTTTCTGTATTATTATTTTGGGGTATTTTTGGAATCGAACCGGGTTTAGTTTTAATAATTCTTGGTCATATTGTTTTTACATTTCCTTATATCGTTCGCAATATGAAGATAGTATTGGAAAAAACAGATGTTCTTTATGAAGATGCTGCTAGAACACTTGGAGCTTCTGAGATTACAGTATTTCGAACAATTACTCTCCCTATGATGAAAGAAGGGATAATTGCTGGAGCTATATTATCCTTTACTAGAAGTCTTGGAGAAACAGGAGCTACTATAATCATGTCAGGATTAGTAGAGACGGCTCCATTATTAATTGTAGGATTCCGTAGGCAGTTAGAATTACCTTCTGCGTCTCTTCTTGCTGGAATCCTGATTTTGATCTCGTTAATTCTCCTTTTCTCGATTAAATTCTTCACTAGAAAAATAGGATTTCCAATTAAGAATGTCTTTCCAAGTTTTGAACGGTTTCTGAGCAAAAAGTACTTTCGTTATTTCAGAGATATCGCAACGATGACAATTCTTTTGATAGTAATATTAATCCCATCATTTTTTATAATCACTCAAGTAGCCAGTGGAGATTTAGTAGGAGAACTATTCCTAGCGCAGGATTATAAATGGGCGTATTTGTATTCTAGTTTTATATATTCAATAGAAATAGGGCTATTAGCTGTACTAGTTAATCTAATTTTTGGAATGCCTTTTGCATTTATAATTACAAAGCGAAAATGGGGAAGAATAATAACCTTTTTAGATACGATACTTGATATTCCGATTGCAATTCCCTCCGCGGCCTTAGGATTTGCAGTTTTTTTATTTTGGGGACCTGCTGGTTTAGGTTTATTTCAACCTGGCTTTTTTATGATATTATTTGTGCATGTTTGTTTTACCTTTCCCTATATGGTACGACCGATAATAGGAGTTTTAGAAAGTTCAAATAAAACCGTAGAAGAAGCTGCTCGTACTCTAGGAGCTTCGAATCTAACGGTATTTAGAAGAATAACAGTACCTTCGATAAAACAAGGAATTATAGCGGGATGTATTATGGTTTTCACTCGGTCTCTTGGAGAAACAGGTGCGACTATTGTTGTAATGGGAAATATTCGAACAATACCAGTATTAATTGTCGATTGGGTGGAAGCTAATGCTTTTGCAAGCGCAACTTTTGCAAGTATTCTTATAATTATTTTCAGTGCTTTCCTAATTTTCTTATTAAGAACAGTTAGGAAAAGAGGAGGTAAGTAGATTTGCCAGATATTGAGTTAATGAATGCTACCAAAACCTTCAATGAGGGAAAGGTTCTAGCAGTAGATAATGTCAACTTAAAGATAGAAAGTGGCGAATATGTCTTTTTACTGGGACCAAGCGGGTGTGGTAAGACAACTACACTAAGAATGATTGCTGGACTTGAACAACCAACTAAAGGAACTGTCTTAATTAATGGTAAGGATGTTGAAGGCATTCCTCCCCAAGATAGAGATATGGGTTTTATTTTCCAGCATTTCGAAATTTTTACCCATTTAACAGTATGGGAAAATGTGACATTTGGATTAGAAATGCGTGGTTACGAAGATAAAATAATTATTGAGGAAGCAAAGAAAGCTTTAAAAACTGTGGATTTATTAGAATACGCAGAAGAATATCCTTCTATTTTCGGAAATCCCGGATTACAAAAATTAGGTATAGCACGGGCTATAGCGACAGGAGCAAAAATTCTAATAATGGATGAACCTTTAGGATCATTGGATCCAAAAGTTTCAAAAGTATTTCGTCATCAATTACGGAATTTAGTAAAAGATTTAGGTCTTACAGCTATACACGTAACACACAATCAAGAAGAAGCTATGGCAATAGCGGATAAGATTATAGTTATGAGAGCAGGGAGAATTTTGCAAATGGGCACTCCTTATGATTTATACGAACGACCGCAAAGTATATTTGTAGCAAATTTTTTAGGAGAAACTAATTTTCTCGAAGGATTTGTCTTAAAATTGTTTGATAACAGTGAAATGACAATATGGGTTCGTTTAGGGGGACCTAAAATTATCTGTAAAAATCGTTTTCCCGAATTTAATTTAGATGACAATATCGTAATGGCATTTCGATTTGAAGACATATATTTATTTCCTAAGAATTATCAATTTGATAAAAGTCGATACGATTGGTCAGAAATGCAACTCTTTCGAGCTACTTTAGATGCTTCGCGATTTATTGGAGTTACAAAGAGATTTTATCTATCTTTAGATAATGGCGATAAATTTATCGCTGTAAAGCCTGGTACTTTTAAAGAAAAATTCAAACCTGGAGAGGAATTAATAATTGGAGTTCATAAAGAAGATATTTATGTGTTTAAAGCTCCAAGGGATCTTTATAAAGAATTGTCTCTAACCTAAATTGATGAAAGAATATTATTATGGTAGATATTAAATTAAAAAATGTGTCTAAATCGTTCAGAAATTTCAAAGCGATTGATGATATATCACTTCAAATAAAAGATAGAGAATATTTTATAATTCTTGGTCCAACTGGTGCCGGAAAGACAACATTACTTAAAATTATTTCGGGGTTAATTCAACCAGATTTAGGACACGTTCAATTTGATGGAAAAGATGTGACCAAACTTAAATCCGGGGAGCGTAATTTGGGATTTATGTTTGAAAACTATGCCTTGTTTCCACACATGAATCTGTATGATAATATTTCGTATAGTGGGCGCGTACACTCTCGCGATCCTAATTTCACTAGTACTATTGCTGATCAAGTACTAAGGATGACTCTTCTTACTGGACGCAACGATGCGTTACCAGAAGAATTGAGTGGTGGTATGCAACAAAGAGTCGCCCTTTGTAGAGCACTTATGAACTTAGAGCAAACAAAATTGCTTATACTAGATGAACCCTTGAAAGCTTTAGATGCTGGATTACGTATGAGCCTAAGAAGAGAATTATTACTTATGGCAAAATCAAAACTGCTAGAGTTGACCGTTATACATGTAACTAATGACGAGGAAGAAGCTATGATGCTAGCCGATCGCATAGCATTAATTAATAATGGAAGAGTCGTTCAAGTAGGAACTCCTTACGAAATTTACTACAATCCTAAAAATCTATTTGTCGCAAATTTTATGAGTGAAATTAATTATTTTAGCGGTGTATGCGTAAAAGATAAGGAACTCTCTTGGATAGACGAAAAATCAAATAATAAAAACGATTTTTTAAACAAAATTCGTGAAAAATCCCTCCCTATACCTATTGATATAGGGTTTGAAGAATTATTCGTTTCTCAAATACCAAAATCGAGATTCGATAAATTAAATCATGGGGATAAAATATTATTGGTAATTAGAGCTAATCACATGAAAATAAGGCTAGGAAAGAGAGAAAAAGAAAAGCGGAACTCTTTTTCGGGAAGAATTTATCGCAGAAAGTATATGGGAGTATTTTATCGATTTGAAATTCTAATTAAAAATAACAATCAGGAAAAGATTCTCATAGCAACAATTCCAGCTACATCTGAAATTCATAATAAGTTTCTTGAGAATTTAGAGGTTACACTATATTTTCCGAGGGAATTGGGAATAATTTTCAAACATCCTGGTGATCAAGTAATTAAAGAAGTGTTAAAATTAGAATAAAAATAAATATATATATATTAAAAAAAAAGGTAGAAAATTTGAGTAGTGGATTATTAGAATGGTTTAAATCGCGCAGTGAAGAAAGTGCTATAAGTAAGACGATAATTCACATGCAAAAAGTCCTTGAATGCGTTGTCGAGTTTGAAAAAGCTTTATCGTTCTTTATAGAGGAGAAAAATATCGATCTTGCTTTAAAAGTATTTTTCCGCATAACAGAATTAGAAAATCAAGCAGATGAAATAAGACGAGACATACATAAAATGCTATTAACAAGTGAACTTAGCTCAGCTATTCTTCAGAATTTAATTCATCTGACAAAAAGGATTGATGATATTGCGAATGCTGCAAATGCAGGGGCACGAATTCTTATTTACATGAATCACTCTGATTTTATGAAATTAGATGAAGAAATCCATAAAAAAACGATGGATCTGATAAGAATGACTGTTGAGTGCGTAAAAACCTTAAACAAGATGGTTGTTAAATTATCTGAGGGAAAAGTAGAGGAAATTTATCCTCTAGGGGAAGAAGTCAACATTTTAGAACATAAATGTGATGAAATTCGCTTTGCTATAAATAGAATTCTTGTTTCAAACCATCCAGATATAAATCCATTTGGAGCGATTGAAATCCATAATTGCATATCTTGTATTGAAGCGATTAGTGATAACTCAGAAGATGTCGCTGATTACATAGTAATGCTCACGGTTGCAAAAAGTACTTAGAGAAATACTTAATGATTTAGAGCTCTCTATGTATATTACCTCGTTAAATATTTACTGAAGGTAAATGATGAAATCGTGTCTTAAATAAGTCGTTCAGAGTTATTTTTAAATATCATTCCAATTTCTGAGTAAATTAGAAAAAACCGAAAATGCTATGTCATATTTGATTTAAAACCGAAAAAAAGTTATCTAATCTTTTTAAAAATTAGGATAATATCTGAATTTCAGCTTAATATTTAGAAGGAGTTTTAGACCTAATTTTCTCTTTCGGGATACTCTTCAACTTATTAATTTTATTCTCTAATTCTCTTTCTTTCCTCGCAAGAACTTGTTTTTCGTTCTCAATTTTCCCCCGTTCTTTTTTTATGTAATTCTTATCCCGTTCAATTTTTGATTTTTCGTTGGTAATATTCCTCCATTCGTCTCGGATTTGGCGTTTTTCGTTGTCAATATCGCTTTGAAGTCGTTGGTTCTCGTGTTCTATTTTTCTTAAATCTCTTTCTAAACGATTGGCTTTATCGTTTAAGTTATCAATAATATTTTCTAAAGAGTGTTTTTTTCCTTCAAGATTGTATATCTCCTTTTCCAACTGATTTAAACGACTTTCTGTGCGTTTTCGCTTTTTGTCTAAGTCCTTTTTGAGTTCATCTATGTAATTTTCTTGACGACGGCGGTCCTTGTCTAGATCGTTCCTCTCCTTTTTAAGCCAATTTTTTTGATTTTCTAGTTTACTTTTTAAATCCTCTAAGTTATCTCGTTCTCTATTTAATTGGTTCTTCTTAGAATTAATTTTATTGTTCTCCTTTTCAATCTCCCTTTTCTCGTCTTGCAGTTGCGCTTTTTCCTCCCTAATTTTGTTTAGACTATTTTCTATTTCGCGCTCGACTTTTTCCTTCTCGTCCAACAATCGCTTAATGTCTTGTTCCAGATTTTTCCTCTTGTTTTCTAACTCTTCGAGAGTATTTTTATAAGACTCCATTTTTTTAAGCGTTTTTTCCCACTTTTTTTGCTGTTTTTTTAACTTTTTCCTCTCGTTTGCAAGTTTTTTTAATAATTTTTTGTCGGGAACTTCTGCGGAATCAGAAAGTGGGGTTTTTTCTCTAATCGTATATTTTGGAGGGATTTTTTCATTCATGTTAATTAGCCTTAATTTGTACTATAATTTGTCTATACAAATAAATGAGATGATCACTAAAATGGATATATATATTATTAGGAAGGACGCTTAGTTTTAATTTTCTTCTTCGAAATAGTTCTAAATTTTTGAATTTCTGTATCCAATCCGTTCCTATCCTTTATTAACCTTTCTTTTTCTTTATCTAGTTTTCTTCTTTCGACTTTGATGCGCTCTTTTTCTTGTTCTATAAGCTTCTTTTCTTTGTCTAACTTCTGCTGATCTACTGAGTATTTAGATTGGATTTTTTGCATTTCCTTTAGTAGTTCTATTTTTTTGGCTTCAGTTTTCTTCTGTTCATTGCTGATTTTGTTTAATCGTTTTTCCAATTCGTTCCTATTTTTCTCAAGCTTTTGCACTTGGTTGCTTAATTTTGGAATCTTGCTTTTAAGTGAATTAATCTTGGATTCTTCCTCTGAACGATCTTTCTCTATTGAATTTTTAGCTTTTTCTGCTTTTTTAATTACCTCTTTAATTCTTTCAAACAAATTCTTTTTGTCGTCGATTTCTTTGTTAAGTTTGTCTAATTCCCGTTGAGTTACAGATAAATGACTCTGCTCGTTAGAAATCTCCTTTTTAATTTGTTGGAGGTTTCTCTTTAAATCTTCTTGGTCGTTAAGTAAATTTTTATTTTTCTTTTTCAGATCTTCTCTTGTGTTATTTAAGTTTTCAATTGAACTTTGAAGGGAACTGGCTTCTTTTTTAAGTTCTTGTTTTTTATGTTTAAGCTCGTTTAATTCTTCATGTTCACGATTTTTTTGTCGATCGAGCTCATCCTTTTCCTTTTTAATAGTATCTCTTAGATCTTTCAGTTTATCTCTCTTTTTTTTAATGTCTTTAATCTCAGCGCTCACTTGTTCGTTTTGAGCTTTAATCTTCTTTTCAAGGTTCTCTAATTCGTTATTTTTAGAAGAGAGGGAGGAGTTTAACTTAGATAAGTCCTTATCTAACTCTCCTTTTTCTTTTTGTGCGTGTTTTATATCGAGAGTTACCTTACCCAGTTCTTTTTCGGATTTGTTTTTTGCATCGTTTAATTCTTTAATCTTCTTATCTAATTGGTTTACTTCGTTTTTTGAATTTTCTATTTCTTTTTTTTGTTCGTTTATTAAACGTTTATACTTATTCTTATTTTCATCCAATTCCTTTAATGAGTTTTGGATTCGGACTTCATGCTCCTTTTCAGCCTTATCTAATGCCTTTTTCCGTTCGTTTAAAGACTCTTTAATTTTAATATATTTTTCTTTTTTTTTTTCAAGTTCTTTTGCATTTCTCTCAAGTTCTCCGGACTTTTTCTGGATCTCGTTTAGTTTTTTTCTTAACTGTTCTTTTTTGTCTTTTAACGATTCGAGTTTTTGTTGTTGTGATCTGATTCTTTTTTCTAAATTATTGGCAATTTCTTCGTAATTCTTATGTTTCTTCTCTAGTTGTAAAAGTTCTTGTTGAGTATTATTAACTTGAGATTCTATGTCTTTCTTACTCGAGTTAAGATCTTTTTTTTCGTCTTGTAATCCTTTTAAGTGTTCAGTTGCGGCGTTAATTTGTTTTCTCCTTACATTCATCAAGTCGTTTTGTTCCCGCATTTGTTTCTGCACATCTAATATTTCTCCCGAAAGCGATTGTTTTTGTTTAAGGAGTCGTTTGATATCAAGTTCAATTTCCTTTCTTTTCTTTTCTAATTCAATATTATCATTTTGAGCGGTTTTTAATCTCTCTATTGACTCCTCCCATCGAGTTTTATCCTGTTGAAGTTTTTTACGCTCATTTCTTATTTCTCCAAGCAGGTTCTGATTCTTTTTTATTAGTTCTTCGTCAAGTGGAGTCTTTTCTTCTATTTTGAATTTAGGTAATTCGTCTTTATCCATTCTAAAATATTAAAGAAAATTTGATTTAATAAAAAGTCGGATTACGAATCTTGTGCTCTATTTAAACTTAAGAATGAATTTAAATAGGCGTGTCATTCTAGGTTACCTATTGATTTTAATAAAAAAGGTAATATAAAATGAGTTTTGATGACGAAGAATTTGATGAGGATTTAGAAGAACCTACTGAAAAAACTCCAGAATCCGCAATAGCGTCGAAGACCCCTGCGGCAAAGGGAGGAGGGAAAAAAATATCTGTATTTTTTACCTCGACAATTGGTCCGGGAGAAAAAAAGCAAAAATTGCTGGTTGATGACGGAAATCGAGTTGGAGATATCAAACAAACAGTAGGAAACATCTTTGGGTTGAACCCATCTGATTTTCATCTTTCTAGCGGCGGAGTAACCATGGATGAAAATTCTCCAATTTCAGATTATTCCGTTAGCGATGGAGATGAGGTACTACTAATTCCTGCTTCCACAGCAGGATAGTAAATTCTATTTATTATTTTTTTTTGAACTAAGCAATTTTTTTTTATAATTTAATTTGGTGGGAAAAATGGAAGAAGATTCCAATTTTTTTAGCAAAGAATTAACAGCTACCGAGAGAGAACTCTACGACAGGCAATTTCGTTTAGAAGGATGGTCTCAGAAAATTGTAAAAAACTCACGAGTGTTAATTGCGGGTGTAGGGGGTTTAGGATGTGAAATTGCGAAAAATTTGGCAATGTTAGGTGTAGGGCGTTTAGATTTAGTCGATCTTGATATAATAGAGCATTCTAACCTTAATCGTCAAGTTTTATTTATAGACGCTAAAATGAGACAACCCAAGGCAGACGCGGCTGCCAAAAAGCTAATACAAATTAATCCCAATATTGAAGTGGTGGGTCATTTTTCATCGCTGGAGAGATTAGATCCAAAAATCTATTATTTATCGGATGTTATAATAGGAGGACTGGATTCTATGAATGCTAGGCTTAATTTAAACGCTCAAGCAGTAAGATTTCGCAAACCATTGATTGATGGGGGAGTAGCAGGGTATAATGGTCATATGTACACGATCTTTCCCTTCGAGAACGCGTGCTTTGAGTGTGATCCTTTACCAGCAGCAGACATGGATGATATGGCGGCGTGTACAGTAGTAGGCATTCCAAGAAAAAGAATTCACTGCGTTTTTAAGGCAAATATGTTGTTTGAGGAGATTTATAACGAAAATCCCGATCCTAAAAGCATAAAGGATATCACATTTATTCAAGATGAAGCGAATAAATTAGTAAAAAAACACAATTTCTTACCAGAATTTACGAAATCTGAAATAATTAAAATTGTCGATCGACACGATCCGGGAATAATAACCATTAACTCTGTAATTTCAGCAATGCAATCTCACGAAACGATCAAAATTCTTCATTGGTTAAAAGATAATGAGGCGTTGGGTATCCCTTCTAGGCAATATATTATATTCAATGGAATGACGATGAAGTTTTACTCAATTGAGAAAAAGAGAAATCCAAAATGCATTCAATGTGGTGAGAAGGTATTAAGAGAAGAAATCACGGTGAACAAAAAATCAAAGTGCGAAGATATCATCCAGAATCTTACTAATAGAGGATATCACGAGGACCCTGAAATGGAGCCTATATTGACATTAATGGATTTTAATGACATTCGCGTTATAGACACAGAGAAATCAGTAAAAGCAAATGAACTAAGAGATCTTGAGTTAATAACTGCCGCTGGTTTTAAAGAAGGACAAATATTAGTGACATTGCGTATAAAGTAGACGTTTTTTTGGATTAGGTTCCGTTTATTTACTGGAACTAATTTTTATTTCGCAAACTCACTTTTTATCAAGTACATTTTGAATTTTACTCAATATATCGTATTAAAAAACTATTAATAATTGTAATTTTATATAGAATGTATTAAAAAACACGAATTAATGTAAACTAAACGATAAATCATGAGTCTGAGAAGTAATCGTATTTCACAGGATTTCGCATCTCTTAAAAAAATGAGAAAAGAAGGTATTTTGGCGGAATTGAAACCGTATAATCCAAGAAAAAAGAGTATCGATCATTTAGCGGTGACACTTGTTGGACCTAAAGGTACAGCATACCAAAAAGGGCTCTTTCGATTAGAGATTAAGTATCCTCCAGAATACCCTAGACTACCTCCTTTTGTAAGGATGCACACCCCAATTTGGCACCCTAATTTTTGGCCTAAACCTCACGAATATTCAGGACAGCGCAATATATGCTTAGAACTAATTGATCCTAGTTATGTCGGAAAAAAAGGAGGTTGGAGCCCATCTAAAAACATTAGAACCATAATCCAGTCAATTTTAGCTATGTTAAATACTAGAGGAAAGTTCGTTAACCCTACTGATGTGTTTAATAAGAAAGCAGCGCTTGAAATGATGACGGACAGAGCTAAATTTGAGAAAAAAGTCAAGATTCTTGTTAAAAAGTACGCGAACAAGAAATGGTGATTAAAAACCTAACAAATAGCTCACTGTGATTCATTTTTCACGACAATTATTCCTCAACTCAATTGAATTTCATTATCATGAGGACTTAAGCTAGAATCTACTAAATATCATGATTCAACCAAAACTACTATTTCATTAAAAAAATACTTGGATTAAGTTAGAAAAATGGAGTAGTGATAATCGTTATTTTCACAGTAGAAATAAGAGAATTATTTTTAATATTGAAGTTTATTTCGAGAATCTATCTTTCAAATATTATACTCTTAAATAAAGGAAGAAACAATAGGATTTGACCAATCTTGAAGCATAGGAGAAAGAATTATATTTTGATTTTCATATTTTAAAACTAAGACAAAAACAAAATGTGATTTTTTGGAAGTTAGAGAAATCCTTGAACTCATCATCATGTGAGACAGAAACGCTTTTCGGAACGAATAAATTTCCGTTAATCTATATGCTTTAAATGATTTAATAAAAAAGGGGATATATATAATCAATATGTAAATAAAAACTATAAAAAATAAAAAAATATCCAATATAGCAAATCCTTTGTCAAAAAGAAATAACGTAAAAATTAATTCAAATAAACCAATTATAACAAATGGAACTTCCAGGTTACGCTTCCTTTCGACGCTAAAAATCTTTTCCCTAAAAAAATATGATAATAATATTGCCACTATAATAAAACAAAATGTAATCCTATAGTAAGATATCCTGAGTAATATCCAAGAAACTAAAGTTCTAGGGTCAGGGATGGAAGCTATATTTAAATAGGGTATTCTAAAAAAGAATGTTATCAGCTTAGAAATCCATGAAAAAATAATAGAAAGCATATAATTCAGAAAAATAAAACATAACATAAGGGATAAGTTATTACGTTTTTGGATGTAAATTTTGCAACTGAGGTAAAGCATGATAAATGCAATAGCAATGACAATGCTTTCCCAAATAATACCCATTACTACCAAAAAATAATAATCCACAACTTAAGTCATAAGTTCAAAGTATTTATCATTTTTGATGTCAAAAAATTTGTAGTTCAAATTATATTCTAGTAGAATAAAAAATAATTCAGATCCAAGTCGAAGTTTTTGTAAATTAATCCAACAAATATCGATAATATAGCAATATTTCATAAAAAAAAAATTAGAATTATGATGACTTTAACATATAAATTATAAAAAATTTTATAAAAATGAACCTTAATAGTGATTTATGGGTAATCACATTGATTTGTATAAACTTTGTTTTATTTTATCATTGACAATTTTATTCTATTTATATACATTTTCAATGGTATAAATTTGATATCTACTACTCCTTATTCATATATTAGAATTAGTTAATTATTCAAATAATAAGCCTCTTACAATTTCTCTAAATTCTAAAGCCTTAATTGGTTTTGAGAAAGACAAGTCAAAACCAGCTTCCTTAAAAGCTGTTTCTCTATCAATATCTTTTTCAAGAGGACTCGAAGAAACCGCAATTATTGGCACATCTTTGAATTTATTAATTTTTCTTAACTCTTTACACATCAAAATACCATTTATATTTGTCAATTTATAATCTAGAATAATTAGATCGGGATTACTCGATTTTATAATCTCCAATCCTTTGATACCATCTTCCTCAGTTAAAATATCCACATCAGGAATATCATTAAGTATTGCCTTATACAGTCTTAGATTTCTCACATAATCATCAACAATAATTATTTTTTTCATTAAAATCATCAATATTCTCTTAAATCTTTAGGAATGCTAAAAGAAAATGTCGATCCCTTTCCTAGTTCACTTATAAATGAAATGTTTCCACCATGTAGCTCTACAAGTCTTTTTGATACAGAGAGCCCTAATCCAGTTCCTGGTGTTTGATTAACATAAGGATCATCTATTCTTTTAAAATCTTTAAAGATGAAATCATGATTTTCCTTGGCAATTCCTATACCTGTATCAATCACATCAAATTTCCAAAATGTATTATCTTCCATAATTTTTAATGTTATATTTCCACATAGAGTGAATTTAATTGCATTACTTAGTAGGTTAAATAGGATTTCTTTAAATCTTATTGGATCAACAAATAAAAATTTATTCTTATTCAATCCAAATACTTCGAATCCTAATTTCTTTTTATCTAGTAAAGGTTTTATTATTCCTATAACCTGCTTTATAATTGTACTAAGTTGAATCTTTCTTATCTTTAAATTTAACTTCCCTGCTTCAATTTTCGAAATATCAAGTATATGATTTATAATACTCAATAAATGGTTAGCTGATCCTCTTATATCTTGTATAAAACCCTCTTGGATTTCGTTAATATGACCAAAAGATCCTTCACTCAACAGATCAGAAAAACCTATTATAGAATTCATCGGTGTCCTCAACTCGTGGGACATTATAGACATAAATTCGCTTTTAAAACGAGAGGATTTCAATATCTCATTGATATAGAATTCTCGTTTCTCTAATACTTCATTTAGTTTTCTGGTTCTTTCAATTACTTCAATTTCGAGTTTTTGTGTGAAGTTTTTTTTCATTTCTTCTATTTTCTTTCTTTCAGTGATATCTCGTAGAATTCCAGCGAATCCAGTTTTGTTTCCTTTTGCATCTGTTTTAAGGTAAATTGAAGTTTCAACCCAAATTCTCTCTCCTTTTGTGTTAACGAACTCAATTTGAGAATTTGGTTCTGGTTTACCTGTTTTATAAATAGTATCACAAATCCGAGATAATTTCTTACTATTATTCTTATCTAAAAATTCAGTAATTTTTTCATTTAGAACATCTTCAAAATTATAGCCTAAAATTTTTTCAAACGATTTATTAATAAAAGTAATATTTTGGCCTAAATCCAATTCATAATATCCTTCCATCATGTTTTCAAGAATTCTTCGATAGTTCTCTTCAGATTTTTTTAAATTTTCCTCAGCAATTTGCTTTTCTGTAATATCGTGAACAAGACCATAAAATCCGACCTTATTCCCTGCTGGGTCATATATTAAATCAACAGTTCCTTGAATGTATTTAAGTTCTTTCTTCCTTGTTATCAATTTAGCCATATCTGTAGGAAAACGGGGAATTCCCGTTTTATAAATATGGGAATACATATTCAATAATACTTCACATGTCTCATCGTCGTAAAATAAGCGAAAACTTTTTCCAATTACTTCTTCTTTTGAAAAACCTAAAAGTTTACAAAATTCTGAATTAACATATGTAAAATTCCCTTTAAGGTCATTTTCAAAATAGCTTTCCATCATGTTTTCGATAATATTTCGATATTTCTCTTCAGATTTTTTTAACTTTTCCTCTGCAATATGCTTTTCTGTAATATCGTGAACAAAACCATAAAATCCGACTTCATTCCCTTTTGAGTCGTATATTAAATCAACAACTCCTTGAAGGTATTTAAGTTCCTTCTTACTTGTAGTAATCCTGACTACATCTGTAGGAGTACGGGGAATTCCAGTTTTATAAATACGGGAAAACATATTAACTAATACTTCACATGACTCATCGTTGCAAAATAAGCGGAAATTTTTTCCGATTACTTCTTCTTTTGAAAAACCTAAAAGTTTACAAAATTCTGAATTAACATATGTAAAATTCCCTTTAAGGTCATTTTCAAAATAGCCTTCCATCATGTTTTCGATAACTTTTCGAGACTTCTGATTGGATCCTTCTTGGCACTTTTTAATTTCTTTATATTCAGTTATCTCTCTTATTGTACCAATAATTTTTATTGTGTCATTATATCTAGCTAAGTTACCCTTGAGAGTAACTAAGACATAATATCCTTTTTTATGCAGTATTCTTAAATTTATACTGAAAGGGGCTTCAAATTTTACTACCCTTTCGATTGTTTTTCTATAATTTGATAAATCTTCTGGATGGATTATATCATATTCATCTATACCAGATAATTCTTCAGGTTTAAAACCAAACATATCATAAACCTGAGGACTAAAATATATGAAATTTCCTGTTTTATCCACTTCTACTATAACATCCAATAGATTTTCAAAAATATATCTATTTGATTCTACTAATTCTCTCAATGAATGGGTTTTTTTTCTCATTTCAATTATTAGTTTTACAGTAGTAATTCTATAATAATTATAAACTTCTTTTTTTTAACTTTATTGAAATAAAAAACTTCTTAACAAAAAACCACCGTTGTGTAGAATTATTAAAAATTGGATGTTCTATATCTTTTAAATTTAAGAAACGGAATAAATTGAATAGATTAGTAGCAAAAAAGAAAATGTAAAAAGTGTTTAGTGTTCCTTTATTATATGATATTTCAAGTTTAATATAGCTTTCTTCAATACAATTATTTATTAAGTTCCAACAGCTTTAAATCCCTACTTGATAGAAAAAGGCTCAATATTATTAGAAGTTCCATAATGCTATACACTGATGTGATTAAATTAAAGGAAATTCTTAAAAACTTACTTTTGAATATAATTAAATTCATCCACAAAAGGGAAATTACAATTAAAGTCTTACATGATAAAAATAATAATATATGTAAAATTAAGGACATAGGTGTATGTATTGCTAAAAAAGATCGCGAGTAAACATTCAAGAATCAGGAGAGTTGATTCCACTTTTATAAAGTCCACTCAGGGACTAGTTTTGATTTAGCCTTAACTAAAACGTTAATTTATTATACATAATGGGGAAAATAAATTTAAAATTAAAACTGGAGTGGGTACTAAGTTTAGATTTGATATTCTTAAGAATTTAGAAAAAGAGTATTTACATCAAGTTACTTCATATAATATGAAAAATCCAAATTAGGAACCATATTTTACCATTATGTCTTAAATTCTTTGATCTATGTTCCTAAGCTCCTCAAAATCTTGTTGAGCTAAAGATTTTACGAGATTTATTTTTAGAGTTTTAATTTTTTCTAATGTAATGGAAAAGTTGCGGCTGATATCCTTATATAATTCGTCTAATCTGCTATACAATGATTTTGCTTTATTAATATCCATAATTTGTAAGTTAATTATCATCTCTTTGTATGTTTCATTCAAGTCTTCTACTCATTTCCGACCTTGTTCTTGAAATGGAAGAATTCCTTCAATTGAGCCAATGCGAATAGCATCTTTAAATAGATTTTTATTATCTTCGAAAAGATTGAAAAAGTAAATATATATCTGTGATTCTACAACTTCTTTGTTTATATTTGGATTCATAAAGAAGGTAACGGTATAATTATCATAACCAAAAATCTGCATGTTTAGATTAGTTCCACTTAAATTAAATCCAGATAGATCTTTTATATTAATTTCCATAGAAAACTTTTCTAACGCGCTAATAAACATCGGAATTAATTCAATATCGGCTTTTGATTGATTTTTTGATGCCATTGGATTGATTAAATAATGTAATAATCCTCACTCAAACAGTTCGAAAGTTAATAACGAGCGCCCGTCCTTATCGGCGATTAACGCTCCAATAAAAGGCGGGACATCTAGACCGTTTGATACATCAGAAAGCATCTCGTGGTCTTCTAAAGGAAACAAATCATCCAATGAGAACTTTTTTAAGACTTCACTATAATATTTTCTACCTAAATCCGTTAGTTTTATGATCTCTTTCCCATCAATCTCTTTAGACTCCAATATTTTCTAGAATGTAAGGTGTTGAACAATATTTTCGATGAAAAATTCTGTTCGATTCAGTTTTTCTTTAAGACTTTTCTTGCTCACCACAATTTCTTTATTAATAAAGAAAGCTTAAGCAAAGGTTTCTTCGATAAAAATATAATCTTGCGAATATTTAAATTTCAATAGTATTACATTTTCATTTAGTAATATAATTTTAAAAATTAAATCTGACCAAAGGGGAAATAATGACAAAAAAAGTATATATCATTGAAGATAACGAGAAAAATATGAAATTGTTTAGAGCAATTCTTAAGTTAATACCAGATATAGAAATATTCGGAGAAACTAGAGGCGATGCCGGATTTAAGTTGGTTAAATCAGGAGAGCCTGATTTAATAATTTTAGATATTCAACTACCTGAAATGAGTGGTTCGGCGATATGTACAGAATTAAGGAAATTAGATCAATTTAAAACAACCCCAATTATAGCCGTTACTTCATTTGCAATGAAAGGCGATAAGGAACGGATATTAAAGGCGGGATTTGATGAGTATGTGTCAAAACCTATTAAAGTAGCTGAATTTAGAGAATTAGTAAATCGATTCTTAAATAAATTATAGTAATTTTTAAAATTTGGAATTTTCTGTTCTTATTATGATATTTAATGGACTATTTCATACCTTATAATTATCCAACTAATAAAAAAGTGAAAAAGACTTCCATACTAGGTTTCTAAGAAAAATTCAATTATAATTACTTCGAAAAATTAAGACAAATTCTTGAGAAGCACGGATTTAAATTACTGTTAAATAATGAATTGCTGTATCTAAAATTTTATTTGTCAAATTTAACTTCATATAAAGATTTTTTAAGGGAACAAGAAGTAATAATTCGATTTCAAATTAATGCTGATTCCAAATCTGCTTTCATTTTTTATACTTACTTATTAGAGCGTGAAATAACAAATAAATCAATAAATTACGAATATCGAGAGCAATTTCTTAGTGAAATTTATCATGATTTCATCTCCCTTTACGATTTAACTAATTTTAAGCAGCCCACAAAAAACCAATTGAAAAATTTCTATTGGGATTGTAAGAAATACGAAATGGCCTATTTCTTCATGTATGTAGAAGATTTTTACGATAAAAAACCTCAATTTGCATAAAAAAGAAGACTAGAAGTTCTTTTTACGCATAATAGGAAAAATAAGAAGGATATTAAAAAAAGATTAATGGAGATGATAAAGTCAGCAAAGAAGTCCATTAAGATTTCTAACTGACTTTTAAATTTGGAAATTGATTTTCAGTTAAGAGTGCCCAAACTAATGGTTCCGACCTAAATTTTCTATTCAAAGCGACAGGAAGACCTAGAGACGAATTAGTTTCCGATTTTATAATATCTGAAATTAACAGTCTTAAAAAACATCATATTGAATAAAGGTAAAAGGATACTCCAGCATATCTCTAATGTCAATTCCTACAATAATATATTTGACATTATTTTCTTGTAACGCTTTGTGAATTCCCATCGCAGTACCACCTCCTCCATAGAACAAGTCTAAAATCATCATTTTATTTTTCATCCTCTTTTTCCCATTTCTTAACCATTTTTGGCACTTTTTCATCTATAATCTCCGCATTTTTAGGATCGGAATAATATTATCGAAGAAACTCCAGAAATTCTTTTGCTGTATCGGGATCTAATCCTATTGGTTCTTTTTTATTCATTTCGCTAAATACTCGCTTCCCGATTTCTTTTATTCAAGCTTAATTATAGCTTTTACTAAATCTATTTAGTGGCGACTAACCATAAGCATTTAAGGGAATTTGAAATATTAACATTAAAGGATGAACTCAAATAAATACAGGCTTAAAATATCTGAAAGGCAAAAAGAAATTTTAAGAATTTTGATAGAAAAATCTTATCGTCAAAATGAATTACAACAATTAATGGGCATTACATCCCCGGGTTTGCTATACCACTTGAATATTTTAGAAAAGTACGATCTTATTGTAAAAAAAACGATACAACAGATAGGGAGTGCTAAGATTAACGAGATTTCCATAAATTTCTCTCAGTTACAACGAATAAAAGAAATTTTAGATTTAAAAAATAATGAATATGCATTAATCCCAAAAGAAAATGACTACGTGAAGGATGAGATTTACGATAATGAAGAAAGACACGATTCAGAGGATGATTTTGATGATTTAAAAATTTATTTAAGAGAAAAGTTGAGATCCCCATTAATAATAATTCCGTTGGCAATTATTTTATTCGCAATAATAATTTCCATATTTCCTCAAATATTAACTCCATACCACTTTGAACAAATTATAACCCCTCATCCTGGTGCTTTTTATCCTCCCTCTCCAGATCATCCATTAGGACAAGGAAGGTTAGGAAGAGACGTACTAGCACAGATAGTCTATGCGACGAAAGATGTATTGATAAATGGATTTGGAGCAGTTCTTATCGGTATGATAGGTGGATTACCCTTCATGATTTTGAAGAAAAAATTCAAGCATAAAAGAAATATGATATTTTTTGGAATAATAATAATTTACTACATGTTTCTAACAATGATTGTAATTATGCTCGTTGCGATATTACCTTCGATTGGCATAGGAATATTTTTAATCCCTCCTTTCTCACATGTACTAGCCAGTAGAAAACTCAAAAAAAACATACTATATCAAAGGTTAATTATGCTTGTACCTTTTTTCGCTGCTATTGCGATTCTTCTTCAAACTGCCTTACCCTTCTTAGGGTTTCCTAATTCACTAACTACAAATTTTGGTAATATTCTCAATGGATCGAGAGGGCATTTATTTGATGCTCCATGGGCTTCGTTGTGGCCAGGAACAACATTATTTGCTTTATTACTAGCGTTGATATTAATATCTATGCAATTTCGAAAATATAGAAAAACGATCTGACTTTGACTAGTTAAATTTGTGAAAAAAGGTAAATCTTACATAAAATCTTTAAGTTCTTTTTCTACATCTTTCTTATTAAATACAATAACTTTTATTATTGATTGTATATATAGAAGATGCCCTTTTGATTAATAGGAAATACATCATCCCACATTGAGCATTTTGGGCATTTAAATTCTATCATTCCATCACCTTTTATCATGAGTTTTTGTTTCACGATCTTTTCGTAGTCTTTTGCAGATATAACAACTCACATAAATAAAAGAAATGGAGAAACGAACCAAATGAGGTGTTTGGATAAAAAATGACCTTGTACGTAGATAGATTAAAAGTTATGGGATGAATTTGGCAACGGATCGATTACTATAAAGTTCTCAATAAACGATACGGGAGGAAATGAAGGGTACGACGAGACTATTGTTAAAAAAGACATCATAGCCCCAATAATCACCATTTTGTCGTCAGAACTAAAAGAAAGTTTTATTGAGTAACCTCCAACATATTCAGTTATAATAGAATAACCCCATTTAGATTCAGTGTGGTTTTCGTTTGATCAAGGAGAAACAACTTATCCTTTTTCAGGTATTAGTAATATTACCCTTACACAAGTTCAAGAAACGCTTAATCAAATGATTTGGGATACGATTCCTAACGGTACTGTAAGAATTACGATTTATGTAAACGGATGGTAGGTAATGTTGGAGTTAGTGAGGTAATAATAAGAAAGGGTACTTCTTTTAATGAAGAAAATGTGGGACTCTCTATTCCATTCTGGTCATATTTTTTCATATGGATTGTATTTAGTATCGTTTCAATTATATGGATTTTTGATAAGAAGATAAAAAACCTCAAAATTAAAAATTATGGTTAGTTTTTCCACATTCCATTCTCAAATGACATATCAATACTTTCTTGATTCAGTGATTTTTTCTTGTTAAAAACTGACTTCGCTGATATACAAATCCCTAAACATTTTCATAGTCCAGATTTTCGGAAATTATCTGATTTTTACTAAATTTTAAATTATCTATTAAGCTTGTATTTTATAACTAAGAGTGTTATGATAATATTGTAGAGACTGTGAAAGAAGAAGAATAGTCTTACAATAATGGTTAAATTCGAGAAAAAAGTTAAGCATCTCGTTAAAAAGTATGCGAATAAGAATTGGTGATTAAATAACAAGAGAGGATTAAAGTGAGTGATTTTGATCAGATAAATAAAAAAACAATAAAGGAAACCTTAAAAAAAAAATTTAAAGAGAAACTGAAAAATGAATTATTAGAAGAAGTGTATAACGAAATAAAACTTGAGGAAAACGAGTTAATCGACGAAGTTTATTCCCTACTGAACGATAAACTTTTTTCAAAGGCATTATCTGAAAATGAAAGTCTCATTGAAGATAAAGAAGAATTAGAAATTCAAGCTGAGAATGATACAAAAATTGATTATGAAAAAGTGCAAGTCTCAGTTCAATCAATTTTAAAGTTCTCTAGTCACGCTCTAAGATATGCTAATTCAAACATTCCTCACGAGGATTGGGTTGAGGTTATAGGATTGCTTGCTGGAAAATTAGACGAGAAAAGAGATATATTATTTGTAGAGGATATATATCCAATGGGGCACGGTAATGCTATTCACGCTGAAATTAAGGATTACAACAATTTTGCGAGGGCTTTTAATGACATTAAAGAAAAAGGTTTATTTATATGTGGTTGGTACCACTCACATCCTTCTTACGGTACATTTATGAGTTCTGAAGATATGGGAACTCAATATAGGTATCAAAAGCTGTGGAATAAAGCAATCGCTTTAGTCGTTGATCCGTACCAAATAGATGGTAAATCGTATGGATTTGAGGTATTTAGAGCGGAGCTAAAAAAGCAAAAGTGGTATCGCGTCCCGTTTGGAATTAAAGGTAATCTAAATGTTAGTATATTACCCGAACTTTTAGAATTTATTAACCCAATTGTTGATGGCAGAGCTTTATATTTAGAATACGACGAGGATTGATTCTCCTCTTATATAAATGAAAACAAAAAAAGAGGACGAATTTTATGAACAAAAAATACTCAGCTATTTTGCTTTTTATTTTTTTTATCATTGGATTAATTCACTCACTTATCGAAAGCTGGGTCAACATTTTTGTATCATGGTTTTTAATGGGTGTTTGGTTAATTTTAACGATAACCCTTTTTCAAAAAATAAAATATTATCGACAATTTAACTCACCTCACAATAATTCCTTTTTTTTATTTGTTCCTGCGATAATAGGAAATTTGTTTGCTGTTTGGGGTTATTTTACTCCTTTTCTCCAGGAAGACTTATTTGGTGGTCTAGGTTTATATTTCAGTCTATGGAATCTGTTTTTCTCCGTTCCTTATCTCTTGTATTCGTTCTTTAGTTTATTAAATTGCTATAGGAAGTTTGACATCGTATATATCTATAAGGAAAAATCTGTTAAAAGTTCAAAATTTGCAATCGGATTCTCAATTATTATTATTATTTTCGATATTGTTAATCTTATTTATGTGGGATATTATTGGGATTCAGATCTCTTGACTAAGGTTCATTCGACTCCAGATTTAACCTTATTATTAAATTTTTTCTTCTTATTACTACTGCTAATACGTTATGGTATATTTGGTGGAAGAAGAGCTACTGAAATTAGCCCAGAGTTAATTGCCCAAAGAAGGAGGGCGATAGAACGAATTAATCAACGCTCGCAAAGAGCGATTTCGACCCCCACTACAAGAAGGCAACCCACAAGAACACAGAGGGTTTCATCTAGACCAGTAAGTTCAACCCGATCTAGAGCAACGAGTAGAACCACAAGCAGTCAAGTCAAGGCGAAACCTAAAACAACACCTACTAAAAGAGTGAGAACAACATCAACAATAAATTTTAAAAAATTTAAACCAAAAACAAGTGTTCTCACTGAAGACGATTTTAAATGCATTTTTTGCTTTAGTACTCCTGATAAATCAAAAGATAAGGGCAGGAGCATTATAGTATGTCCAACTTGTCGGTATCCCGCACACGCAGACGAATGGAAAGACTGGTTAAGGAGTTCGAACCTATGTTCGAGATGTAGCACTGAAATACCCGCTAGTTACCGTAGAAATCCAGATCAAATATCTGTTAAAGATTACGAAAAAGTAATAAAGATGTATTTAAAGAAGTAAATTAGCCAAACCGAGTGGGAATAAAATTAAATATTATTTAGCTTTTTGTTTCAAGCTTAGAAAAATGTAATCTATGTAATTTTTAAATTCCTTTGGAATGAGTTTATCAATAAAGGACCTAAGAAAATCCTCGTTAACTTCTTTCAATCCTTGTTCTTTAATTACTTTTTCAATTGATTGAATTAAAGAATGTTGGAGAGCTTGTGGAACATAGCTTAATACTAAATAATACATGCTTTTTCCTTTTTTCTTCCAAACGATTTCAGTGTTACCGATAACATCCTTAATTCCATCCCTGTTTTCTCTTAAATTAAAATGAGTTTCATTAACATTTCCATCCATAGGGATCTCTAATCTTTCGTACTGTTCAGGAGGCGCATCGTTTTCTTTCATCAACTTGACCATCTGCGATATCATATTTTTCTCTATATCCTTGTCGTATATCGGATCCTCCTGAGTCAGATCATCGCGTAGATCGAATAAATAACTTCCATACATATAGGGAAGACCTAATATGTCCCCCATACATTCAATTTTCATCGTTTTGCATCCTTTAGTAAAAGAAAAAGGCTCCGCTAACACCACCGTTTTTAATTCATTTACAGAGAATAATCGGCTCATATGCGTCGGCATTATTGTATATTCATAAATTGGTTTATTTAAGGGGTTAACGGGCGCTCGCATGTAAACGAAACGACCGTCCGTTATGTTTACATGTCCTCCGAACGTTCCAAAAAGGGCGTAATCTCTCAACTTTTCATTGGTTTGAATAGTATTTCTTAAAGTTTTTCCTTGCATATCCTTAGTTCTTTTGACATTAAAGAATTCTATAATTGTGGGGGCTAAATCAATTGTTTGAACTAATGCGTTCCTTCTTTCCTTCTTAATACCAGATCTAGGGTCCCAGATAAATAATGGTATGTGTGAGATCTCGTTGTAAATTGGTTGTATCATTTTCGCCCACCAATTTTTTTCACCAAGCATGAATCCATGGTCGGTATTTACGATTAGCATTGTGTCTTGCCAAAGATCGTATTTATCCATAAGATCTAAGACTCTTCCTAAATTATAATCGCACATACTCACCGAAGCGGCGTATTCTTTGCGACAGTGCTCTACTTGTTCAGGAGTTTCTGTGACTATGGAGTAATTTGGCCAGTCAAAATGTGGACCTTTGTAATCGTGCTTGTAAAGGTCTTTGTATTTCTGTTGAGTAAAAAACGGCTCGTGGGGATCAAATGTTTCTATGTGTAAAAACCAATTATCCTCATTGCGATTCGTATCTATAAATTCTAACCCTTTTCTAAAAGTCTTATCCTGTGGTTGGTCTTCCTCATTCTTCATATATTTCCTATTAGTCCAATCATGTCGCCATTGAGATGTTCCTTCTCTCACCGTTTTTACATGTTCGGGAATATTAGGATCTCTTACTTCCCCCTTCCAAAGGTCCCCTTCTTGTCCGCGGGAAAGTTCCCAGCTACTATATCTATTATGGTATGTACATCCCCCGTCTTCCCAATAGTGATAGTGATCGCTTACAAGATGGGTATACACGCCTTTCTTTTTCAATAATTCGGGCATTGAATCGTCGAAAGGTTCGATTGGCCCCCAGCTTCTATGTAAGAAACTGTATCTCCCCGTATGAAGCTCCCTTCTAGCGGGCATGCATGGGAGACTTCCTGCGTAGCAATTATCAAACACTACGGAATTTTCCGCCAATCTCGAAAAATTTGGAGCGTGAACCCAATCACACCCATAAGGAGGTAAAAAATGTCTGTTTAGCGAGTCGTACATTACCATTATAACTTTCATAATTATCCCATACTATTCTTGCTGTAATATGTCATACAATTTATTATATTATTATTAGTTTTATTAAATTTTTAAAAGAATTAATTAAGTTATACAGTTTTAATTAAATTAGTATTTACAAACGTATTTTCTACTTTATTATGGATTCTAACGATATCGAAAACGATAATGACCAATTACCGCGCCCTGGTTCAGTAATGTATAATTTTAATTATCAAAACGAATCTGCGAAAAAAGGGATGTTAAAAAAGTGGAGTAAGATGAATAAATATTTAATAATTCCACTATATCGTGTAAAATTTTTACCACTGTTAGGATTTGGAAAGATATTCTTAATTCTCTCGACAAAAGGATGGAAAACTGGAAAAAAAAGAAGAACCCCTTTAGAATACAGAAAGTACGAGGGAGTGGTTACCATTTTTGCTGCGAGAGGAGAAGATGCAACTTGGGTTAAGAATTTACGGGCGAATTCAGATGAGGTATCCGTTACAAAAGGATTTCATAGTTACAAACCTCGCGTTACATTCATTTCTAACGAAGAGCAAAAAATAAGTATATTGAAGTGGTATATTTCGAAATATGGGAAATCAGCTAAAGTTTTATTCGGATGGGATCCGAAAAAAGACGACCTCAATAGCGTAGACCTTTCAAAATTAAGTGAGATGTCAACCATTATCCAACTTCACAAAGACTAGAAACTAAGAGGAAAAAGGTTCAGAATTATTTTTTAAACGATTGATTCAAAGATCTTGATCGCAGTGTGGCGGCTTCTACAGCATTAATCAAAGTAGCTCTTAGTTTCGCAGATTCGAGTTCGTGAATCGCCGCGATAGTGGTTCCTGCAGGAGTGGCAACCATATCTTTTAATTCTCCCGTGTGTTTTTTAGTTTCTAACACCATTTTAGCAGCACCCATAACGGTTTGAGCCGCTAATTTAATCGCTACATCCCTTGGAAGCCCCATTTTGACGCCCCCATCGGCTAAAGCTTCAATTATAATGAATATATAGGCGGGGCCACTTCCCGATAAACCCGTAACAGCGTCTAAATGCGTCTCACCTAACTCAACTACCATTCCCAAGGAATTGAACATGGATTTTACGAATTGTAACGCATTAATGTTAACATTTTCGTTATAAGCGATAACAGTGGCACCAGTGTCTACTAACAATGGCGTATTAGTCATTATCCGCACAATCCCTACATCTTTTGATATAAATTTATTAAGGTGAGCAATAGAAACACCCGCAGCAATCGTGATCACAGTCTGTTGGGTAGTGACTAAAGCTCCTATTTCTTCTAGTACATTATCAATGACTTGGGGGATTACAGCTATTAATACATGTTTGACGCTTTGAACCAATTCCTTATTACTTTTAGCAGCTACTACTCCAAATTTTTGAGCATTTTGTACTAGTCGCTCTTCATCAATATCGTAGATTATTATATCATCTGGATTTATTTGGTTAGAAATTGCTTTTTTAAGCAAAACACTGCCAATTTTACCAATCCCTATAATGCCTAAATCTTTATTATACATTTAAATGGGAAATTTTTCCCTACAAAATAATTTTTTGGTTCTTTAAAAATAGATAGTACAATTCAGATGTGGTATTTAGTAGCGATTTCATTGAGATAATAAAGAGAGAAAAATAGAGGATGAATAAATTAGAAATTACATAAATAAGGTAGTAGTTAAATTTCGATCAAGTTTAACTATGTTAATACAAATTCACTTCGAAGTTTACATGAACTTTTCCAATTTAATCTTTATATCGCTTTTTAGATTTCTTATCTATAAAAATCTTAAATGAGTGAATAGAAATGAAGTTTAAACAGATCGAATTTGAATCAAATTTTATCAAAATTTCCGAATTGACCGAAGGGATTTATGCCGCTTTAGGCAAAGTAGAACACGGTGTAACGGTAAACATGGGATTCTTTGATTTGGGTAATTACCTGGTGGTGTTCGATACCAATATATATCCAGGAGCAGCAAGAGATTTACATTTTGCTGCAAAAGAAATCACAGGTAAGGACATATCATTTGTAATTAACAGTCATTTTCACCTTGATCATGTAAATGGGAATTCGATATTCCCAAAAAATGTACCTATACTAAGTACTAAGAAAACTAAGCAAGATATCAACGAAAAAACCACTAAACGTATCGAAGATTACAGAAAAATTGCAGAAACAGAAGTAGAAAAAGTTAAAGAAAATATTAAGAACGAGACTAATCAAAACAAACTCGTGGAATGGAAAAACGATTTAGGATTTCTCCAAGAAATTACAGATCCAAACTTTCAGATTAGGCAACCAGATTTTTACTTTTCAGAAAAATTAGAAATCGTGGGAGATAATAAAACCCTTCTGATTATTAACAAGGGACCCGGGCATACAGAATCGGACATCGTTGCGTATTTTCCCAAGGAAAAAATCTGTTTTATGGGAGATATATTATTTTATGAGTTAAAAGACGAATATCTAAATATTCCTAACTTCATCGGTGATCCAAAAAAGTTATACGCTACATTGAAAGACATGTTAAATGAAGATATTGAACTTTTCATACCAGGACACGGTGAAATATCAACAAAACAAACCGTTCAAGAAAACATTGAGTTCTTTAAAAAGCATTTTGACATCTAAATAAAAAAAAAAGTTAAAATTGCGGAATATCGTTATGTTTTAAGGCTTCTTGGTATATCAGTCCTTTAGTGAGAAACCCTAACGCATAACCGCTTCCTCTTCCAATAAGAAGGTTATATCCAACTTCAAGAGCGAAAAAATCTAATAAATTTTTATTTAATCTAAAGACTTCGTTTCCTAGTAATTTTAGCCAGCAAAAAAACCTTCCACCCATTTGAAACATTTTTCCTTCTGCGCATTGGAAGGTTTTAAGCAAAGGAAATTCGTCAAATATGGATGCTAGGGCAGAATCTTTCATTAACCTTGCTGAACTCAGGCCAAATCCGCCTGAGCTTTTACTTCCCGAGATTAGAATCAGGTTTTTATCGTTAAAAATCTGATATTCTTGAAACGCTTCGCTAGGTATTTTCACGTGTCCATTATTTCTTATTTTAGACCAACCGAAAATGTATTTTCCTCCTTTAACTAGCTGTGGCAAGAATATCTCTCCTGAATATAATTAAATATTAACAACTGTAAGATCGAATAGGCCCACTTTAATTTCGTAATTGCCTATTAATTCAGTATCATCCAGAATTTGAGTAAGCTCTTCTGGTGTATATCCCGCCTTGATAGAAGTACCCCAATAATAGCTCATAGTCTTCGATATAAGTCTCAAGTATTTAACGATATTAAATATGAATTTTGCTCCAAGACCAATGTCTCGTCTTCCATCTCTTATACAGAATTTTCCGTTGTCCTTTAATACTCTTGCAATTTCGTTAAATACTATGGTCGGATTCTCCCAGTGATGCAAACTATCGTGCGAAATCACAGCATCGAAGGAATTTTTTTCGAACAAATCCATTTTTTTTGCATCTCCTTTAATGTACTTGATATTATCTGAAACACCCTCCTCCTCTGCGTTTTTATTCGCCACTCGTATCATATCCTCCGATATTTCGAGACCCGTTACCCTTAATTTGGGTTCTTTTTTTACTAATAAAATCGTGATCCATCCAGGACCGGGGCCAATCTCTAAGATATTTGAATTTCCTTTAATCCCGAGCTCTTCTACCAAGAAATTCACGAATTTCTGGTATTCTTTTAACCTGAGCTTAAAACTATCGCTAAGTTCTTCCATCGACATATCCTCCATATCCTCTATACCCTCTCCTTCAGGTACGCGAGGGGAAATTCTTTTACATTTAGACATTTTCAATCCTCTTTTTTTTTTATTTAACCTAAAATGATCTACTACATGATTTGAACTAATTTGTATCACCTCAATTTTAGTTTTAGTATCTAAGTATAGAAATAAAGAGTTTATATTTAAAGCTCTTTTTATTGTCAATAAGATTTGACAAAATTTTTGGAAATCTTCCTAGAATAGTAAATGGGTCTTCTCTTAATATAACTTGAAATATTGGACTCCAATCGTTATAAATAGAACTTTATTACATAATATCAAGAAAGAAGCTTGCTAATAATAAGACAATTAGCCAGCTAATTATGAGATTTTCATAATAAAATATAGGGTAAACACAATGGTTGGTAGAAAAAAATACTTACTTATCTTTTCTGTGAAATATTTTCTTCTTCTTTTCATTCTATTATCGAATGTTATTATACCAACTATCTGTTTTGAAAATGTCTCTATATCAAATTCGCTCCAAACCAGTCCTTCTTGCACGATTTTCACGGTTTCTATAGGCGATACTGTGTTTTACGGAAATAATGAAGATTATCGTAAAGAATATCTGTCAAGATTACGGCTATGGTATACTTTACCACAGAATATCTCCGTAATTGGGGGAGAGAGATCAATTTATGGTACAATTCTTATAGGGTTTCTTAATGAAGAGAGAGGAGAACTTGATCCTTATCCTTGCGGAGGGATGAACGATCACGGACTTATTTTTGATATTAATGGGCTCCCTTCACTAGAATTACACGATAATCCAAATGGTTTGCCATTTTGGACAAATAACAATTGGTATATCCATACATCATTATATGACTGTAAGAATGTAGAAGAGGTCATAGAATGGTATAAAACCTATAAATGGGATGCTACAATTGGGGGGCAGATCCATTACCCAGATGCTTCAGGAGATGCGGTGGTAATAAGTGTTGATCCGAGCACGAAAACTTGGGCATTCACACGAAAAACTGGAAATTTCATCGTATCGACAAATTTCAATCTTAATGACACAAGCAATGCATATAGTTACCCCTGTAGCCGTTACAACATCGCAACATATATGTTAAGTAGAATAGAGAACGACGAAGAACTTACTGTTCAAGCGTGTGCAGACATTCTTTATGCAGTACATGCGGAGGGTCAATCTATTACACTCTATAGCAATATTTTTGATCCAGTAAATCTTAATGTATATTTTAATCACGGAGAAAGATATCAAAACCAAAAGAAAGTTAATCTTTTAGAGGTTTTCAGCCAAAGGGAATCATTCGAGAGTTTCGATATAAGTTACTTAACAGGTGTAGACGGAGATCTCTTGGTGAAATCGGAAAAAATAGATGAGAATTTCTACTCATCTCCCTTAAATTCGATTCTTCTTCTAGTGTGTGTAGTCATATTTGTTTTAGGCGTTATGGTTATATCTCTAATAATCTATATCTATAAGAGAAAACTAAGAGTTTAATAGGGTTTTCGAGAGCAATTTGTTTAAATACTAATTTAAATTTTGTTTTTCTTTTTTTATATTCATAAAACCTGATTATATTCATAAAATCGATTTGATAACATATTTGGAAATCTACATTGAAAAGTAAATGGTTCCGTACAGCTATCACGAGGAAATACCACATCAAGAAATTGAGGATTTAGGCTATTTTGGGCTCTCCGTTGAGGAAGCTACGGTCTACATTTCCCTTTTAAAGCGAGGAAATAGAGGTGAAGTTGTAGGGAGGATCAAAGACGAATTACAGATAGGGAGGACGACAATTTACGCAATTATGGAAAGGTTAACCGAGAAAAAATGGGTTGAATCAATTGAAATCTCTAATAGTCCTAAGAGAATAAAATACGTGGCAAACGCTCCCTCAAAGGTATTTAATTCAATAATAGAAACGCGAGAGGAAGAATTAAAGACTTTAAAAAAAACTAGTTTGTTAATCGGGGATAAGTTAGAAAAGGATTACCAAGGCGCGAAGAAACTTACCATTGACACAATACATTTTGGGGGGTATAAGTATTTAAAACCGTTGGTTGACCAAGGGTGGAAGATAAAAACTGAAGTAATCGAATTCCTAGAATCGCAAGAAAGGTTAGCATTAGATTACGAACTTAAAGGTAGTAAGGGTTTTCCAAAAGATTCTGGTTTAGTTATTATTATTTTCAACCGCGATATTGAAAACGACGCAAATGTGATTGATGAAGCATTTGAAATGCTAAAAATCAAGTCAGAATACGAAATACAACGAGATAAAATTCCTGGTCTAGATAGTGTTGTTTTAAAGGACGATTTGACTAAGGATTACAAATGTGCAGATGTGTTAATCAAGTTAAAAATTAAAAAAAAACTGTGGTTAGTTGGAAAAGAAGCCGTGATAGCGTTTAAAAACCGTCTTTTTCTATTTCACGGAAATCTTCAGAATTTTGAAACCCTGTTGGAAACCATAAAAAAAGCAGAGAGTTTCCATCACCTAGTTCAATAAAAACACTCGTGTACAGTACAGTTACAAGTTACTCATTTTAAAATAAATATCTAATTTTTGTTTAAAAGCAGCTAGTTTTGATGGATCATTCTTTAATGTTTCAACATCATCGTTTTTATGAAGTTGTAAGAACATATCAATAATCACTTTGCATGTTTTTTCTATGTTTTTTGATTTTACCGATTTTGAAGATCGAGTTAATAATATCACTTTAGGATCTATACAAGATGTCATATGATATGTATACTCCCCCATATCAAACGATGTCATTTCTTGTCCTGTGGCTTCTTTACTAAAAGTTAAAATTGCCTTAGAAAAAGAAGTGATCAATGATTTATCTACTGGTGCTTCTTTGCAATACTCGAATAATGGGTCGCCATTCTCAGTTACTAACCAGAGCTCCTCTACAATCGGACTAGCCATTGTATTACCGTTCACTCATTTGTATTGGGTTGCATCAACACAGTTCTATATGTCCTATAACTCAAATTAATGATGATTAAAACGAATAATCCACCAAAGAGATAGACCGTTGCTGTCATAATGTTAATTAAAGTATCCTGATCTAGAGCAATAAAGATGATATTGAAAACATATCCGAATAAGAAGATAACGATTAGAGTTTGGATCAGCAACCACTTTTTAACTACTTTAGTTCCAGGAAACAACTGCTTGATTCTTCTTACGATAAATAAACTATAAAGGAAAAATATAATTCCGGCTAAACTAAATATCAGATTTAAAAAGAATACCCAATCAAGTGCCATAATCTATTAACCCTTAATATTAACTATTTGTATACAATACTAATATAAAAATTATTTGTAAAAATTCTAAATAAAGGTTTCTGTTGTATTTTTTATAAAACTATTATTAGCGTAGCAATTTTAGTACAAGGCAGATAAGATATATTCAATGAAAATATTTATCGAATAGTAATTATCAAGGTGATCACAATTAAACACCGCTACTAGCTGCTGCTCAGGTATGATATATATAGCGTGATCTTCGTATCCCAGAGCACAATAAAAACCCATTTCTTTCAACACCCACCAGAAATATCCATATTCCATTTTTCCATTTCCAACTTCTTCATTCGAGACAATATTGGAGGTTGAATATTGAACCCAGGAAGAGGACACGATCCTATTACCCTCCCAAGTCCCGTTTTGTAAGCAGAGTTGTCCAATTTTAGCCATATCTCGGGGTGTTAGAGATAATCCCCATCCACCCTTTGCTACACCGTCACCATCCTCTAACCAGTAATAATCGGTAATACCCAGAGGTTGGAAAAGGTAGGCATAGGCAAAATCCTGGGTTTTCATTCCTGTAGCTCTGGTTATGATATGAGAGACAATATGTGCGACCGCGTCGCTGTATTCAAAAAAAAGTTTTGGTTTAGTAAGCATTTTTAGATTTAATATCTCATTAATATCGTCACTTGTGCTAAATAACAGCCCCGATCTCATGGTTAAGAGATCTTCGAGTGTTATTAACTGTTTTTGAGGTGTACTATTCTCAATGGTAAGATCGTTAAAATATTCAAGGACTAGATCCTCTACACTATTGATGTAACCTTTGTTTATTGCAATACCTACTAACAAAGAGATTACACTTTTTGTAACTGAGTACACCGCATCGTTTGTGTTTGCGGAATAAGCGTTAAAATATTCCTCTAAAATAATTTTTCCATTTTTTACAACTATTACATTGTCAACACGATATTTGGCGTTAGAATTAATTTCAGCGATCATATCGCTCAGTTTTGTAGGATCGACGCTTTCTTCTTCTGGTGTTGACTCTTCCCATTCAAACGAAGGAGGGAGAATTCCCGCGATTACTACTGAGGTGATTATAACTCCGATTAGAATTGCGGGAATTAAAATTAAAGCTAACTTTTTATAATTAGGCATAACTGTGAAATAGGAACCACTCTTTAAATAAATCAACCCTCCTTTTAAATCGATTAACATAAATATACATTTTTATAGTTTTTAGAAAAACCAGGTAAATTATTTTTAAATTACAGAGAGCCAATTCAAACTCGTTGAGTTCTTCTTTATCAATTACCTCATAAAATTGTTAAAGATAAATTTCGCAACTCCATCGTTATCATTTGATTCAATAACGTCTGTAGAAATGTTTTTTAGTGCATCCTTAGCATTCCTTACAGCAAATCCTTTTGTAGAGGCTCTAAATAAGGAAATGTCGTTTAAATCATCTCCAAAGGCAATAGTTTCTTCGTAATTTAATAGATTTTTAATGTAATTCAACGCATTTTCTTTGGTTGCTTTTGGATGTGTTAATTCTAACCAGAAATAATCAGGGAAGAATTCATCTTGTATAAAATGGATTTGAACATTAAAATTTGTTTTAATTTTTGAATTGACTTCTTTTAAAATATCGTACTTATCAATACTATTGATTTCTATAATAGATTTTATATTTAGGGGATATTCATCTACTTTTCGAAATCGTGGATCTCCTCGTGACAAGCGATCTTTAAAATATGCATTCTCTGAAGGATTATTGATTTTCTTGTAAAAAACTCTACTTTTTCCGTATTCATTAGTAGCATAAAGGATTGGAGATAAATTTTGGTTTTTTAGAAAATCAATGATTTGAAATCCATAATTTTTAGAGATACAATTTTCAAGGATATAACCATTTTGGATAGGATCGTATATTTTTACTCCATTATGTAAAATAAAAGGGAGTTTTAAATTTAAACGGTTGATTAATGGTTTAGCGCTTTCCAAAGCTCTGGCTGTTGCAATAGTAAAATTCCCCCCTATTGCAATAAATTTATTAATAGTTTTAACTGTAAAATCAGAAAGATTCTTTTGTGAATCCAACAATGTCCCATCCAAATCAGAAATTAATAATCTATTGTGGATATTCATTATAATTGGGATAAATAAGAATATTTTCACTTATCGAAAATATAGTAATCTAAATTGTTAAAAATCACGCTCGTCCTTCAATTCTTCTTTAATAGATGATAAAAAAAGAGAGATAATATGATGACGTTTTTCAGCAATTAGCTTGGATTCTTTTAGGAACATCTTATTCTTTAAAGTTATTATTTTCGTTTCAAGATGTTCGATTACTTGTTTGAGATCTCCCCCATTTTTAATAGTAAAGCCAATAGTTCGGTATAGTCCGATAGCACCAATGGCATCTAACTTGTCCACATCAGATAAAATTTTAGCTTCAAGAGTGTGCGGTTCCGAATTATTTGAAAAGGAATGCGATCTAATACAATGTACGATATTTTCGAAGTCTTCTCTTGAAATATTGAAATTCTGAGATTCTAAATAATTACTAGCCATTTCTGCAGAGAGTTCAGCGTGATTTTTGTTAGAAACATTTCTGTTTTTTCTTCCAATGTCGTGCAATAGGGTAGAAATTTTAAGGACGGATAAATTAGCATTCAATTTTTTCCCTAATTGAGAACACAAGCTTAGAACTCGTTGTACATGAGCGAAACCATGAATATCGTCCGATTCAGAGTTATTTATGGCAAACTTTCTTACTTCTGAAATAGTAGTTTCATTAATCATGAGATCTAAGTCAAACGAGTAGATTAGTAATAAAATCGTAAATAATTGGGCCAACAATAAATATTAGAACGATTACTACGACTAAACTAATAATTATAACCAAACCCCAAAATAATTTTGCTTTTATCGTTGGAGGTTTCCAATCCTCGTATTTTTTCCTTAATTTTGAAACCCTTTTTACCTCTTGAGATAAGGCACCATAGTATTTGACCTTTCCCTTGTCTGTGAGGTATGTTTTATTGCTTTCTACTCTAATCAAGCTCCTTTTCTTCATGTGGTTTAAAACATTTTGGATATCGAAACTTTCAACATTAAAGAGACCAAATATCGCCCATACTCTAAAAATATCGTATCCATTTCTAACTGACTCTTTAAATTTCTCGTTCAATTGAGTTTCAGATAAGTTTTCTTCTTGTATAACCAGCAATAACCAATGTGCAATTTTAAACTCGAAAGCTTTGTCTAGGCTTAACTTGAAACTATCAATATCGATATCATCTCCAGATTTAGCTATCGCCACTAGCGTTTCAGCGCCATCAAGTATCAGTAAACCTGCAATCAGAATACCTATAGCGGAATCCACAAAATAAATTCCGAATATTGCAAAGACTAATCCAACTATAACTCCTAACGATAATCGAATATTGTTTACATTGTCTTTCGCGTCAGAGAGCAAAGCAAAGTTACCTTGTAGCTTTCCCACAAAATTTTTCAATATTAGCAACATCAAGTTAATTAAAATTGATACAAACATCAAAATAAACAAAAAATAAGAAGGAGTTACGGCGCTTGCTTGGATCAACGAAAATATAGAGGTCACCAGAAGATTTACACCAGTAAACAACATTAATAGGATAATTACAACAGCGCCTATTCTATCCTTCTTCAATTTAATACTTAACGTTATTATAAAAACTTTAAAGATATCCGTTAAATTCTCAATACCCTCGTTCAACAACGCATCGCTTCCTGAGTTTAACCCAGTAACAATCTTCAGAGAACTCATAAGTATTAAGCACACTAAAGAGAAAATTAGCACTACTTTCTCACTTAAAAAGAAACTCATTGCTTTATTCGAGACCGAAATGACTTTTTTAGATTTAATCACCACATCATTTCCTTTTTCAGTTAAGGCATATGTCTTGTTAAATTCTTTAATTAATCCCTTTTGGACTCCCTTTAGTAATAACTCGCTTAATTCGGGTTGTTTTAACCTAATATAGGGAAATTCGTTCACATAAAAGTATTTGAAAAAGTCAAAAATCTTTTCTTGGGTATTTTCTCCTTTTTCAATAGCGCACATTAGAGCAAACAAAGGAGATCTATTTGGATCTTCTCCTAAGAGCTGAGTCACATCATACGAAAGCTGAGTGATGCCTTTATGCGATGCTTTCAACTCACTTAGCTTGGTTTTTTCCATCTTAGAGTAATATTCTTATTTATTCAAGAGAACCCGATGTCCTCTAATTCAAAGTTGATATAAAGCAGACTCTTAATATTTGAAAATGATTTCTTTATTTTAGTATTTCGATTTATCCCTTAATAATTTGACACTCTTCCTGATTTAGGCTCCTGTTTATAAAATAGGTGTTATAAAAACTTTTAAGTTAAAATAAAAATTGAATAGTCATAAAGCATCTGTTAATTATTTAAGAAAAAAGGATACTGACTCATGGCTAAAAATTACGATGTTGTAATCGTTGGAGCTGGAACTGCGGGCATGTACCTCGGTTGGCAGCTAGGAAAACGAGGGTTTTCTGTTGCAATTGTAGAAAAAGATAAACGAGAGGA
The DNA here is from genome assembly GCA_019058515.1 of Promethearchaeota archaeon. Next base: position 12,919 of record JAHPYY010000031.1, on the reverse strand, counting down.
AGTAGGAAATAGACTCGATGTTATACATTTCGAAACCGACAGGTGGAAAAACGCAGGTCTTCCTGAATTCATCCCGGGAGAACCTGACTGTATTGAAATTAGGGAAGAATCCACGGTTATTACCCCTGATTTTACGAAAATAATTAAAATTCGAGCGTTGCAAACGATTGTTCGGCTTACGCCTTTTCTAAATAAAATGTACAAAATACTGGAGAAGGAGGGAGTGATGTTAGAGTTTAATTGCGAATTTAAGAATCTCTTGTTCGAGGAGGGCAAAATAAACGGTATTAGCACAGTAAAAAACGGCGAACCAATCGAATTTAAGTCAAAATTGGTAGTTGACGCTTCTGGTACTTCTGCTGTTGTAAGGACTTCTCTTCCCGAAACTTGCGGAGTTGAAACTTTCAAATTAGGACCTAACGATGTGATGTATGTGCTACTTCAGTACATTAAGTGGAAGAACCCTCAAGTTCCTCATCCTGAAACAGATTCAGGGTACAATTGGTGGTTGCTTTGGTTTGGACCTTCTTACGAAAAAGACGGTGCTATTTTAGGAGTAGGTCAACCTGGATCTTATGAGAACACCAGGTTAGCCAGAGAAGATTTTTTAAGCCAAATTGAGCTTCCTCCTTACGATATTACGAAGAATGAAAGAGGTTTTACGCCTTATAGAAGACCTCCTTACTCACTCGTGGCTGATGGGTTTTTTTGTATCGGAGATGCCGCTGCTATTACATATCCTTTCTCCGGTCACGGTGTTACCGCCAATTGGGTGCTTGGTACGATTGCAGTTGATATTATTGATCGGGAACTTAAAAAGGGAGGTTATTTGACGCGAGAGCGTTTATGGGACATTAACACGAAATATTTTAGAGATCAAGGTGCGAAATTCGCAGGATTGTTCACTCAGTTATCGGGAATTTTAAACTTCTCGAAAAACGAGTGGAACTATTTCTTAAAAAAGGGATTAATTTACAAAACGGAGGATAAAGGAAAAACGCCTGAACCAAATAAAGAATACGAAGAAAAAATGTCAATTGGAGAATTGCTCGTATTTCTCCTCAAAATCGTGTGGGGGTTAACAACCAGAAACTTGTCTTATAAAAATGTTAAGCGTTTACTTAGAGCTAATGGTTTAGCTGGTAAAATCCAAAAACACTACGAGAAATTTCCAGAAAATCCAGATAATTTTGATTCTTGGGTAACAAATGCTGAAGAACTTTGGAAGCAGAAATCCCCAGCTATTAAAAAACTGTCAAATTTTTCAATTGAATATCACAAATCTACATAAATTTTTTTAGTTCACTCGGATTTTTTGAAAAAATTCTTTCGAAGGAGCTTGGCTAAATAAAAACATATTAATAACTTTTTCTCTAAATTTATCGTCGGTTTGGGCGATTTCGAACATTTTTGAAAGGTTTCTATCCGCATTTTCGTAAAAAAATTGAACCATAGACCGTTTTAACTTAAAGTTAGAGATAATCCTCTTTATAATGTGATGAGAGCGATATTGTTTTAGAAATTGCTTGCTGAGGTCCTCCATTTCAAGAGCTTTTGACGCAATCTCAGAAGCTACCTTACCCGAAGCAACGCCTGGATGAATACCTTCACCGCTTATCGGTGAAATAAAGCCCGCAGCATCTCCAATTTGCATGATATTATCGTCGTATAGGCTTTTCTCCATAACTCCAATTCCTGGTAAGGGATAGGCGCCCTCCCAAATCGTTTTGTAATTTTCTTGAGGAAAATATTTCTTAATATTAGGATTGTTGCGAAATTCTTGGTAAATCGTGTTTAAATTGTATTTTGAATTATCTTCGTGGAATGTACCGCAACCCACATTAATTCTATTCCCATCTAATGGGATTATCCATCCGTAACCTTTATACGGCCTGAAATATACTGTCATTCCCTCCTTATCGGCCTCAGTATCTCCCTCTATGATAGCGCACTTAGCAAGTCCTAGCTCTTCTATTTTCCATTTGTCTCTTAGTCCGGACTTTAACGCAAGTTTTGATCCTACTCCGTCTGCAATGATGATCAGTTTTCCGTAAAGTTCCTTAGTACCTTCTCGAGTTTTAGCTTTCACCCCTATCTTTTTTCCTTGTTTGTAAACGAAATCTATAGATAAATGGCTATCGAATAACTCGGTCCCTTCGTCAATGGCAATATTTCTCACGAAGTTATCAAAATCAAGTCGGTCCACATGAATCGCAGCGTCTCTCTGACCTTTCCACGAGTATTTAAAATTAATATAGTCGGCTGAAAACATCGATATTGCCGTGATTGGAGAATAATTCAATTTTCGTAGCTTAGGAAAGTACTTAAAAATCCTAGAACTTACAGCTCCTCCACACGGTTTTCTCCAGTTAGAATCTCTTTCTATAAGCGCAACCTTGAAGCCATTTTTCGCTAATTCTTCAGCACACTTGGAACCAGCTGGACCAGCTCCTGAGATTATAACATCGAACATATTACAATATGAAATAATACTTTAGCTTTATTTCAGTGTATTTGTTTCTTAGAAATAAAGATTATTCACTATCCTATCGTTATTCAATTGCGATGGGTAGAAACCCTTCAGATACATTAACAACCTTTAAATTTTTCTTATTAAATACCAATTTTAGGCTGTACGCCCTATTTTTTGTGTAACTTTCAGCTAACATCAAGGTAATTGAAACTGAATCTTCTTGAGTTTTTATAAAGGGAACAACTGCCTCCCACTTAGTAAAAAACAGATAATTTTTACTTAATACAAGCGACGATTCAAAAAGCTGCATTTCTAAGGAATCTTCTTTTATTTTTGATTCAAATATTATGTGATTTTTCTTCATGAACAGTGTCTTTTTGCTTAACTTAAAGGTTAACGTCTCATTTTCTTGCGTATTCTCGTAAATGTAATATAAAAAGGGATTCACCCCAGGAATGTACATTTTACCCTTAGGTAATCGAAATTTAAACCACAGTTTGGTAAAGAATCGATGAGAAAAGTAAATCAAGTAAAATCCAGCAATAACATAGATTAGATCAGAGAAAAAGAGAGAAGGAAGGAAGAAAAACAGTACTGTATAAAGAACGAGGAAACTGCTAGAAAATAGAGCTAAGATAAAATTTATAGCTCTATCAATAAAGAACCTGAATTTCTTTTTGGAAAAGGGGTAGAATAACGGTATCTTTGAAGCTGCTATCGCATCTAATACGATATGGAGGCTATAGAACAAAAATCCTACTATAAACGATAATAGGTATGACTCTCCCGTAATTAAACTAAATATTAAACCAGCGAGAGCGCTAAAGATAATTCCTCCGAAAAAAGAATGCGAAATACCTTTATGTAATAGTAAATTCGATTTGAGTAATTTCCTTAAAGGCTCTAAGACAACATCGAAGTCAAGAATGGCTGCCATGATTGAGGCGTAAATTACAACGCTTAGATTAAACACTCTTAAAAAAATTACGCTTAAAATAGCCCCCACCATGAAATGCGTAAAAATATCCATAAAAAACGAACAAATTTATCAGAAAAAAAGTTTGTGGCTATAATCCCAAAACAAATTAAGGAAATATCTTAATTTTCTTCAATATGTTAATAAAAATTGAAAGATAAATTACTATAATTAAATCTTATCAAATCGTCATAATCTCATACTTTAAAAGGAGCTATAAGAAGCTAAAGTAAATGCTTTCGAAATATTTTTTTTTTCCTTTTAGATCAGATACTTACTAGTCAATTTTTGAATCTTCTGAGTGAGTATTTTAATGGTTTCTATATTATCATTTATCGTTGCTTTCATCAATTCTATCCTTAATTGCTTTATTTCTTTTAATTTAGATTCAAATTTTTCACGAATTTTATCAGAAATCTGATCTAATTGGCCATAAAGCTCTTTGGTTTTATTAAAATCGACGATATCTAAATTGACTAATAACTCATTGTATCTGTCGTTAAGATTTTTCATCCAATTAATTGTTTCAACTTTTGCATCGTTCAAAATGCTTACTTGGTAAGTGTGCAATACTTTATCAAAATCGTCTTCGTAATTTTCTATAAGAGTATTGATAAATTCTAAAAATTCGCTTTTAATTGGCTTTATATTGATATTTGGATTAGTAAAGTATGTAACTATGTAGGGACTCATTTTCAAAACATTCATAGTGTGAGTTACACCTTTTAATTGAAACCCATCTAAATTGGCAATGTTAATCTCGTTAGAAAAGTTAAGTAATGCGCTGATAAACAAGGGAATGAGATCCACGTCAAAATTCGTTTTATTGAAATGGGTACTCTCGATATGTTTAAGAACGATGTCTTTTTCAACTTCCGCTGACATTATCATTTGCCCATGTTCTTCAACGATAAAAACCGCTATAAATGGGGGTGTTTTGATGTCTTTAGGATGTCGTAATTCGTGATAATTTTCTTCAAGTATTTGTAGCCCTTCCTTGCTGAATCTTTTTACTAATTGATCAAGGTAATTTCTACCTTTAGGAGTTAACACATATAATATGTGTTCATTCTTCTTCTCTTCTAATAGATACTTTTGTTCGAGTAAAGCATTCACAACTCTATTTAAATTTGCTTCCGATACTAACTCTTTTTCTAAGATTTCATTTTTTAAGGCAACTCCCTTTTCCTTAAATACTATGAGAAAATTTATTATATTCTTTAATAGATTGAAATCATCTTGAAGAATAACATACTCTTCTCCTAAAGAATCTTGAAGAAGTTCAAGAAATAAGTAAAAAGTGTTAGAGAAATAGTCCCCTTTAATACTTGTAAACCTAATTTTCATCTTATTAACATTTTCCAATAAACGTAATACTTCGACCTGCTTTTTTATTTTCTCATCTTCGCTCTTTAAATCGATTTTATGGATTAATAAATAAATAATAGCATCCGGACAAACTTCATTTCTAATATCGACTATCTTCTTAGCAAAATTAGTGATTTCTTTAGTAGGTGCCGTGATTTCGTGAACGAGAACGATTATACCAGTATTAACAAATATTTTTTTTTCATCCGATTCCAACCACCTTTCATTCTCTTGACCAGACAAATCAAAAATTCCAATACTTTCACTTAAATCCAAAATTATAGTTTCTTGTCCGTGTGTTGGCTCTAAAGCAAATTCAAGGAGTGTTTTAGAATTTTCGCCTTCAAAGAAAATTTTTCGCAAGGTCGTCTTTCCTACGCCAGGAGGTCCGATAAACACTATTTTCCGAGTCATTTTTATTCTATTTATGTTAAATAATCTGTATTTTGCTCTTACTCAAATCTTATAATTTCATCAAAAGTGTTAATTAAATAACATTATATTTTATTTCTACTTATTTTTTTACAATGCGTCACCAAGTTAGGTGCAACTCGCTTCGCTCTATAAAACAAAATGGATCTATTTTATACGTGAATTAGTATGTCAAAGAAATTCAGTGATAAATTAAGCTTAATTTCAAAATTTTTAAATCCAGAAGTCGTAGAGATTTCATCCTTAAAGAAAATAAAGGATATTTTAAAGTTGTCGGTTTTAGCATTCAAATTTCTAGACGAAACCGATGCTAAAACTATTCAGGAATGGTTTAAAGTAGACACTATTGGAGATATAACAACGATTGATTTGGATGAGCCTTTTAAAAAATTATTTAAAATCAAAGCTACAAAAATAAAGGTGGAGCAATTCTTGCAAAAAAATCCTGATTTTGAGGAAAAATTAAGGAAAGCCATTACTATTAGTCAATTAATCCATAGAATGAAAAAAGAAGTCGTTGAGATTAAAAAGAAGGCCCAAAAGATTATCGTACTTGGACTCAGTAATGCTGGTAAAACAGCGATTCTCTCAAAATTCGGGGGTAAATTGGGAATAAAGGAACTCACTGCTCTTGAACCAACTCGAGGCGTCAATCACCAAACGATATCCACGAAAGATTTAAATCTAACTATTTGGGATTTTGGAGGTCAGGTTGATTATCGCAACAAATATCTAAGACAACCAGAGAAATACTTTTTAGAGGTGGATTTGGTCATTTATGTCATAGATGTGCAAGACTCTAATAGATATTACGAAGCTATAGATTATTTTGATTCGTTAATATCGGTAATATCTCGATTAGAATTACAGCCATTTTTTCTAATTTTTATTCATAAATTGGACCCCGATCTTCGAGACGATCCCGAAGTTCATCTAAATATTGAATTACTCCAAGATCTTATAAAATCTATATTTAAAGGAAGAAATCTTGATTATGAGATATATTTGAGTTCGATTTATTCAATGATTTCTAAAGAACCTAAATTTGCTAAATTTCTAAAAGAATTTATGAAAGACGAGGCATTCATAGAAGCCTCTGAGGGTGATAAAGTCGATCAATTGAGTGAAATCGTGGAAAAAGCTATGACAATGATGATTCAATTATCTGAAAGTACGATGAAACAGTTTAGTGAATTAGAAAGTAGAATTACTGCAATTGAAGCTGGAAAGAAAACATCAACAAGACATTCTATTCAAGAGTCTCCAATGACACCCACACCTATTTATGCTTCTATGCCCTTACCTCCTCCGCCACCGCCTTCTGAATTAAAAGCTCCAAAAACGCAATCACCATCTCAAGTAGTAGGGATGAGCGCTAGAGCAGCCATAGTTTCAGAATTGAGAGAATTATTTTCGAAACGAAGTGAATTGGCAAATAAATAGAATTAGATATTTGAACTCCAATTATTCGCAAAAGAGTTTAAAAACAAAGTAATTGATAACTAATTTTTACTAACTTTCAGGTTTTTAGATATTGTAAATGTAAAAGTTGACCCTCTATGAGGCTCACTTTTGACAGAAATTTGTCCACCATGTAATTCAACTAATTTTTTAGTAATTGTTAAACCTAATCCCGTACCCTCAATATTTTCAAGTTCTTCTGAGTCAACTCTTATAAATTCTTCGAATATCAATTGAAGATCCTTGTTTTCAATTCCTATGCCAGTATCTATGACCTTAAACTTCCAGTAATCCTTATTTTGAGAAACTTCTAAACTTATTTCACCCGTATTCGTATATTTTATTGCGTTGCTTAATAAATTGTACAGAATTTCTTTGAATCTTAACGGATCTGCACACATATCCATCGAAGGCATTAAACCGTTTACTTCAAATTTAAGATTTTTTTCAGAATATAAAGGCTCAATTATGGCTGCAATTTGATCTAAAAGATTACCAAGGTTAAAAATCTGACAATTCAATGAAAATTCACCAGATTCCATTTTACTAATACCTAATAATGAATTTATTAGTTCGAGCAAATCACTTGCGGAGGTTTTGATGTCTTGAATGCGATCAATTTGAGTTTCATTTAATTCTCCATACATTTTCTCCAATAGTAATTCTGTAAATCCCATAATTGCATTGAGAGGTGTTCTCAGATTATGTGAAACTGATGCCAAGAACTTGGATTTGAAATCTAAAGTAGATTGTAGTTTTTCTAAGTATTCTTCCCGTTTCAGTTCATATTCTTTTCTTTTGGAAATATCTGTATTAAATGTTAAGAAAAATTTTTTTTCTCGGATAGAGACAACTTTTGAAAAAACCTCCACAAAAAAAGGATCTTTAGTTTTTGGTTTAGCTAATACCTCTAATATACTGCCATCTGCTCTTTTTGATGGATTTCTAACAATTTCCTCAATCATGTGCTTAAAAATAGGGGATGGGAATAATTCGAATATCTTTAGTTCCTTCAAGTTATCATTACTGTATTCAAAGAGTGTTTCAGCTTGACGATTTGCTCTTAATATACCTCCAGTTTTATCCAATAGAAATATTGCAAGGGGTGCGTCTTGAATAATACCATCTAATTCCTCCAATCCTCTTTGTTCTTTTCTTACTTTATATCTTAAAAAAATAGCTATACTTAGAAAGACTAAAGCGACACCAGTTACAACATAAATGATCAAAAAGACCCAATCTGGTATGTATTCACCATAAGAATAGACATATTTATTCATTATAGAAAAATAAATAGAATTTGGCGTTTCTTTTAATGAAATTAGATTATAATCTATTCTTGTAATTAAAAATTCGTTTAAACTTGCGTTTTTCGGAAACGCAAATTTTAAATCAACAGGATTAAAGAAAATAGTTGTTTTTTTAACTTCGTAATCATCTTCATTCAATAAACCAAATAATTTATTCACTACCCCCGCATCTACTCTTCCTTGTTCTATATACTCAAAAACCTCAGTGTAACTGTTTACTTCAATGAAATTACATTCAATATTCAATTTTTTCGTAAGATTAATAATTCCTTCAGACCCTACAGTATGGACACTTCCTGCCATTACAGCAATATCTTTACCTCTTAAGTCCGAAAGGGAATCGATATTAGTATCACTTGTAGTGTACACTGTCCCATAATTAGTAAATATTTCTTCGTTATTGAAGTCATAAATTTCTGCTCTGGCTTCTGTATATGCTACATCGACCATTATATCAAGCTCTCCATTTTCTAATCTTTCCAAACATTCTGTCCATGTTCCTTCTATCCAATTAATATCCCAACCCTCCTGATTTGCGATGTGATTTAAAAGTTCATAAAAAATCCCGACCCAATTTCCATTTTCATCTTTATAAATCTTTGGTGCGTTATCATATGCTCCTACGCGAAGCTCTAATCTTTCGTTATTTTCAACGGACGCTGACAAATAAAGAAGGAATCCTATAACAAGCCCACTAAAAATAATCAATGGAATTAAAATTATTATAATTACTTGATTCTTTTTCTTTACTTTTTACCACCTCGCGCATAAACTTTTTTACTATTGAAGTTTTTGAGATTTTTCCTTTATTATCGATAATCTAATCACAACAGGATTAATGGTTGAATATACTAAGCTAAAATTTCATGTATTTTCTTTCTAAATTCCATCGCGCGGACAGGCTTGGATATATAGTGAGAAAAACCCGCCTCCAATATTCTCCGTTTATCCCCTTTCATCGCAAATGCAGTAAGCGCAACAATGGGTACATTTTTGAATTCATCTAATTTTCGGAGCTCTTGACAAATCTCAATACCATTAATCACGGGTAATTGAATATCTAAGATTATTAAATCAGCATTACTATTCTTAATTAATTCTAATCCTCGATCACCACTGGTTTCGGAGAGGATTTCTAATTCAGGTAAAGTATTTAATATATCTACAAATAATTTCATATTTTTTTCGTTATCTTCAATAATAACAATGGTTTTTGACATTTTATCATCAATTTAAAATCATTTTCATTAGAAATTTAAGAGAACTTCTTGTATTAAAAACCTTTTATTTCTAGTTATTAATATTTCTCAAATATTTACAATATATTCGTGTTAATTAAATCTTTTTAGTTTACGAATAAATTGAACCATCAATACTACTTTATTTGGATTCATTAGATTCGGATTCAAGAGCTTTCATAATCTCATCACAAGAATCTAACATCATTTTAAGATAATCATTAATCCGATCCTTAGGAATATCTTGTTCATTCATCATTAATTGTACTAATTCACAACAACCCTGAATTGTATTAATACCCGCTCTCAGCATTAGATGGAATTTCTCAATCGGTAATACCTCTGCTTTTCTTCTATAAAGTTCATTTACATCTTCGAAAAATCTTTCGAAAGATTTTTGATCATCTGCCAAAATATTATCATCACCGATTTTGTGAAACATCATTTCCAGTTTCTGTAAATTAATGGTTGGAATAAGAGGATAAGCGGCATCTCTTAATAATATAATGGCGTATATTTGTTTTCCTCCCCTAGATTCTAGCTCTTTGATTTCAATCTTACACACTTGAGAATAAAATTGATTATAATCTAAATTGATAAATTTACTTTTAGTATTAAGAGCATCCTGTAAAAGATTTCTAATAAAGTTCTCGTCGTCAATAGGATAAGCTGAATATAAAGCTCTCGGCCCTAGAGTATAATCATATTTTCCAATAATTGTTATAAATTCGAATTTTTCTAAGCCATTTTTAATCAAATCATAAATTGTGGACATTTTCGCTCTTTTTATTTAATATTAAATAACATTCAATTTTTTTTTAAGGTATAAAGTGCTAAAAGCTCCCTCAAGAGGAAAAAAAAAATATATAATTTAATTTACACCATCAGAATCTAACTTATCTTTTCCTAAATTAATGTATTCGTGAAAAATTCTCTGTAATTGACCAGTAAGCCAAATTAACTTATTAGCGCTCAATTCTTGAGAAATACAAACTACATTTTTTAATTCGAATTTCTTAAAATTTAATCGTTTCAATATAATATTGAGTTTATTCGTGCTAGTTATAATTATATGCTCAATTTTATCATTATTGGTCATCTCTTCAAATAGCAAACTCAATTGACCAAAAAGATTGTGAGAGAAATTAATCAAATTAGTATTAAAATCATTTGTCATTGCTTGGGCAATAATACTATTTTTTTGATTTGTTATAAAACTTAGAGTTTTTGTTTTATCAGGTATATAATAATCTAAAATATTCCTAAAATGAGAGGTTTCTTCTGAGAATTCGCTTATCAAATGATACATCGCATTATATGTATTATAAATCAAATCCGGATAAAGAGATGTACTATAAAGTTTTAAATTAACTGTTTTTAAGATTGTATTATTTATTTGGTCAATCTCGTCTTCTCTTGTATCCTCAGAAATCTTATCTATTTTATGAAGAAATGCAGAAATCCTTGTATCTTTATATTTCTCATTTATTAGTTGTAGTATGCTTTTCATCTCATTAATTATTGAATCTTGATTAGTACTCCAAGATTTATAATCAAATATGTAAATAACCATATCTGAATTTGTAAAAGCTAAATTCTGTTCATCCTCATCTTGTAATAAAGCACTCAACTCTTGCCCAGATGTATCGAATAAACCTATATCAACATCAACCCAAGAATATTGGTTTGGACTTATTCCTCGAGTAGGCTCTAATGGATTTAATAAAAGTTCCTGGGGGTTTTTTCCTTCAAAAACGGTTAATCTAATACTTGATTTTCCAACTCCAGCTCTACCAAGCAATAATATTTTCTTTGTAGTTGTCATCCTAGCACTTAATAAGATTATCTGAAACTTAAGTCAAATATAAGAAAAACTAAAATCTTATTAATTTTTCTTACAATAAATTACATCGAATGTTACATATTATCTTACAATTCCTTCGGAAAATTTAAGAAAATAGGTTTAATAAAAGGAATAAATTATCAAATTCTACGATATTAGACAATTATTTTAATTTCAAATCTTTATCGAATATAATCAGGTATTCGGAGAAAAATGGTACAAATTTATGAAGAAATAAAAGATTCTCTTGTAAAATACCCTTTCATATTGATTATTGGAAAGTTTGATACCAAAATCGGTCCAAAAATGATTTTTTCTTCATATTCAATAGAGAATCAAAGTTTTATTCAAGATCTTATTTCAGATGCAATAGACACACAAAATAAATTTGTGATTTTAGATCACAATCAGTTTTATTCACAGGTGTGCAAAGTTGAGATCAAAGATCCAAAAGCTAGAGGAGGTTTTCAACTTTATACAATCATTTTACTCCGAGACAAAGACAATATTTTTATTCCGAGATCGAATTTTAAAAAGATCGAAAAAATATTCAACAGAATTGGAAGTGAAAGAATCCTTAAAGACGATGAGGAGATTTTTCAAGGTTTTTTTGAGGAAATAAATAAAATTTATTCGGAAAAAAAAGAAATTTTACCCTTGGAAGCAATGTTTAAAGGAGTTAGAACCGGAACCAATACTATTTTAGGTTATTGTGATTTAATCCTTGAAAAGATGGATAATGATGTTATCACAAATGAACAAATTAAAGTAAATATTAATTATATGATCTCCGCCTGCAATGAAATTGTTAACGCATTAGGAGGGAAATCTATCGAAACTTTAAAAGAAAAAGAAGAGGTAGATTTGCAATCCCTCTTCGAAAAAGAAAATCCGGGAAAGAAGGCTATCTGGCGTGGAAAAGAAACAAAGTCGTTTAAAGAATGGAAAAAAAAGAGAATCAATAAATAATGTTTCTTACTTAAATTATCTCGAAGCGTCTCTTCAAAAAGACACGAAAGGCAAATGAGATTTCTTTTTTTCCATAAAGTTCGCCGGCTAATTTGACATAACTAAATCTAGCGATGAATATATTTCTCTTCCAATGAAAAACCATTGTGATTAGTCACGCTGAAAACCTTAAATATAGAATCTATATATTCCCTGAATTGGGTGTCTTAGAGCTGAAATTGCATTTTAATCTTCATATGGATGCTGTTTTAAGATCTCATTTTTCTCCTTTTCTAACCTTTCAAAAAACGCAGGATTTATGATTTTAATAAGCTCTATTTGTTTAGCAAAAAGCAACCTTCTAAAATCTTGATTTGGAATTCTGTTATGTAGCTCGTAATCGCTTGCCATGCTAAATGTAATAGCCTTAAACACCCAATACATTAGTTCGTCTATGTCTTGTGTAGTTCTCCTCTCGTGTTCTATTCCTCGCTCAACTACGACATAATGATACCCATTCCTATCTACTTCTATATGTGGATGGCCAAAATCAATGGAACTCCCAAATGTCGGGTATAATCCTTTAGGGACTTTGATTTTTTTTCCTAATCCCCTAATTTTATTACTTATCGTACTCAGAGTCAATAGTTTCAAAGGCATATAAATCTTATTTAAAATTGAATATCTTAATGATAGTTATGTTATTAGAACTAATAAAACCTATAAAGTTCTATTAGGAATTGTATAGAATTTACGAACTTCCGCAAATTTCAACAATTCGGGGCGATAACACCATCGCCTCTATTCCCTTACCACTAAAGGCTGTGGGAACTACTTTTCTTAAAATGTTCATTGCACCGTTCACATCCG
>JAHPYY010000030.1 GCA_019058515.1 Promethearchaeota archaeon | reverse complement strand
TTTCCATTAGATCTTATAAAGTTGAATTAATTTTTCACTGTTTTCTAAAAATACTCTTACATTTTATTGTTTAACATGAGCAAAAAAGTAAAAGGATCTAAAACGAGCAGTTTTGGAGTTTCTAAGCGCGAAAGCCACGATTCGTCGAAATTTTACAATTCAAAACTCTATAAATCCTTAGGTCGTCCACAAAAAGTGGAATATATTGATAATTCTCGTGAAATTCCCGGAAACATCATAGATACAATAATCTGTGGAGATAGTAGGAGCATGAAGGGAATACCAGACAATTCAATCCATTTAATGATAACCAGTCCTCCATATAATGTTTCAAAAGAATACGACGACGATTTAACCTTACAACAATACTTAGACCTGTTGTTTACAGTGTTTTCCGAAGTATGGAGGGTTTTAGTCCCAGGAGGGAGGGCAGCTATAAATGTAGCTAATATTGGAAGAAAACCGTATATTCCCCTTCATTCTTTCATCATTCAAACGATGCTTGATATAGGCTATCATATGCGTGGTGAGATAATTTGGGATAAAGGTGCTTCTGCGGGTGTATCAACAGCTTGGGGATCGTTTTCATCTGCAAGTAATCCTTGTCTAAGAGATGTTCACGAGTATATCTTAGTGTTTTCTAAGATTTCTAATAGATTAGAAAAACAGGATAGAGAAGACACAATCGACAAAATTGACTTTATTGAGTGGTCAAAATCGATTTGGCAATTTCCTGCTGAATCCGCGAAAAAGGTTGGACATCCTGCTCCATTTCCTCAAGAATTACCTCGAAGATTAATTGAATTTTACACTTACGAAGGAGATGTTGTTTTAGATCCATTCATAGGGAGTGGTACTACCGCCTTAGCTGCGCTCTCTACGAGGCGCCACTTTATAGGATACGACATTTCTGAGAGTTATTGTAACTTAGGCAACGAGAGGATTAAAAACTTTCGAATATAACTGTTGTTAAAACCCTATTTTTAAGCGTTTTAACAATTCTATTAAGGATTCTGTTAGTTTATAATCTTTTAACTTTTCAAAGGGTACAAATTTAGCATCGAGGGCATCGTCATCAGGTTTCGGTTGTTGATATTCATCACCTTCTATTTGTTCAACAAAATAGTTAATCAATACATAATGGTATTCGATCTTGTTGTCTTCATCATACATTACTTTGTTAATGATTCCAGCTAATTCTGTAATTCTTGTTTTAAAACCTGTTTCTTCGAAAGCTTCTCTAACGGCTGCATCTTCGACTCTTTCACCGAGATCTAAATGACCACCTGGTATTGACCAATAGCCCGCGTCAGGATTGTACTTTCTTTTAACTAATAATAAGCTTTCATCCCGAATTAATAGTATCCCCACACCTACATGAGGTCGGATTGGATATCGACGCGTATCGAACGCTTTTAATTCCTCTCGATTAACCATTAAACGAGTCAACTATTTTTAATCAAGATACTTAGAGTCGATAATTTTCAATATATAATAATACTATTGAAATCGGAAAAAAAAGGAAAAAAAACGCGAATTAAATGGTTATTCTATTAACTCTGTCTTTGATTCTAACTCTTCAACTAGTGGAATTCCCATTCTCTTTAATCGAGCAATCAACTTTTCTCTTAACTTTGGTAAGAATTGTTCATGGGAAATAATTATTGGAAAGGTGAAAATTATGAATAATAATGGTGTAAGGATTATACCAGGGATATCAGATAATTCTTCGGTTTCCGGGTCTAGATTGGCAATGCTATCAAATAAGATTACTATTAAAGAAATAATTGCACCAATTCCAATATATCCAGTTACATTACTTTCGAAATAATTATAAACTCCTTCTATATCGGGCAATTCTCTCCTTTCTTTCCTAATCGTACTTCTTTTACACATGACTCTCGTGTCTCTTAAAAGCCAAATTGGTTCAAAGATAATAATCAATATAGGCATAATAAAGAAACCAGTTGTTGATACTAACTGTATTTTCGTAATTGTTCCAGCTATATCTGAAGAGACTATAATACTTTCGGGAATTATCTCAGCAAGAAATAGTCCAATACTTAAAGGGAAGAGTCCAAGGACTATAGCTCTTCTTAAGATTATCCAAATGCTTGGGTTCTCATCGTCTATGTGTGATAGCAAGAAATACTCGTATCTTTTAATCTTTAATATATTATGAAGCTTAAAGAATAAAACACTTAACCCGACTGATAAGAAGTTAATGATTAAAATCATGATAAGCGGACTTATGTAATAAAGAAAAATCGAATCGAAAAAATAACTATATATTGGTATTAAATATGTGAGATCGGGAACACCTTCTTCAATTCCAATAACAATTATGCCACGAATCGTAAGTGGTAAAATTACTACTAGATAAATTAAAATGAAAATAATGAATATCCAATATTTTTTCTTCATATTATAACCTCTATTAGAGTGAAGCTATTAGTTCTAATAATAAGGCTTTTCTTTAATAAAGCTTTTCAATTATCAAATTATTTCTCCGGTGAAAAAGATAAGACCTTGGTATTTGCCTGAAGAGGATTACTTTTTGCAATATTTGCTTTTTCCACTAATAAATTTTATCAATTAGATTATAGAGTCTCAAAAAGTCTTTCTTTTTATAAAACAACATGCATTTTTTACTTAAAAAACGAAAAAATAAAGTGAAAATTCAGATTAACAAGCGGTATTTCGGATACATATATTTAGCCACAAATACCTTAAATGATAAAGTTTATATCGGAAAAACAGAATTTCCTAGAACTATTATAGATAGATGGAAAGAACATTTGAAAGAAGGTAGACATCTCAAAAAATTAAGGTTACGACATCCATATAAGAAATTCTCAGCAACACACCTAAATAACGCAATAGCTAAATATGGAGAAAAAATCTGGAATGTTAAAGAAATTGATATAGCATTAAGTTCAGAAGAATTATCGAACAAAGAAAATTCTGGATCCGAAAATATAATTCATTGAATCGGAACGTGGGATATAATATGACAGAAGGAGGTGTTGGAGCAAAATTAAGGGAAGAAGTGAAGCAAAAAATTAGTGATAAAATAAAACTTAAGTGGAAAGATCCAGAATATAAAGAACCTATAGTCAAAGCAATTAAAAGTAGATTTAATGATCCTGAATATAAAGAAAAAGCAATACCCACGCTTAAAATCGGTTCAAAACAAAGATGGAGCAAAAAAGGAGAAAGAGAAAGAATGAAAAAGCTCATGACTAAAATTAATAGAGATAAAGTAAAAAATCCACGCTATATTCAAAGACAAGTTGAAAGCTCATAAACATCAAAGGAAGGAAATTAAGAATATTAGCCAATTGCTAATAGATATAAAGCGTGGCCAAAAAAGTAGAGAGTTAACTAAAAAATACAAGAAATCAAGACCAACATTAAATAAACGAATTAAAGAAATACTTGAGAAATATGGTGTGACCAATTTTAAAGAAGCAAAAATCTTTCTAAAAAACAAAAGTAATAAAGATAATATGAAATTGGAACAATAATATGCTATAATTTAAGCTATGAATTATTCTAATAACTATGGTGAGACCTTGGTACTGGCCAAAGAGTGGCATGCCTGAAAGAACAGAACCCTTTACTTGGATTATCAAGGGAAAGATGGCAGCAAGTTGGTGGCCTGATTCTTCTATACTCAAAATATACAAGGAAGAAGGGATTAAAGTAGTGGTCAATGCTTCAGAATTTAATAATCAAAATGATGTACCAAAAGAATTCATTTATTATCACATCGATATACCGGATTATGGAATTCCTACGGAAAAACAAGTGAAAAAATTCTTAGATATAACTTCTCTTCACATGAATAAAAATGATCCTATAGTTGTCCATTGCGTTGCGGGATGCGGTCGAACGGGACAATTAGTAGTGGTATGGGCGGCTTATAATGGATACATTCCTAATGACTTTGACGCAGTTGCATGGATTAGGAAAAAGAGAAAATGTTGTTTAGAAACAAAGGAACAAATGGAGTTTGCGAGATCGTGGCAAAAAAGATTTCAAAAACAACAATATAAAAAAGATTTAATCTACTAACTCTTTAAGTATTATAGTACTAACGAAAATTTAATTTCTTTAACGAACAAATTCAAAAGAATAGGATTCCCATGAGGCGTTCAGATTATATTGATATCATTATGGATAACATTTTGGTTTATAAGCTAAACCTTCCCGTACGGCTTCAAGGAAATAAGTTGCGAGAGCTACTTTCTAAATTCGACGATACTTCGTTAAATGTCATTGCGGGGTTTAACAAATTAGTCCTCAAGGAATTTCTCAATTTGTCTCTTATAGAAGAAGAAAAAAACTTAAAATCAATTTTAAAAAAGTTTGAAAAGTTCTCTGAACTAATTAGCCCTATGGGCAATTTATCGTATCTTGCGGACTCTCAAATAGAGTATGTGTTGTCTAAAGCTAAGGATATGAAATTAAACGATATAAATGTTAATCAGATTAGCACAATTGCGGACGAGCAACTACAGAAAGAATTTGGTTCCCCTCAATATAGCACAGATCAAGCTTTAGAAAACCAAATTTCCTCGGCGATCTTTTATCTGAGAACCATGGGATACGACGAGAAAGAAATTAGTGAAAAGGTGGAGGAAGTTAGGAAGACACCCGAAAAACTCGATGATTTATTCAATATACCGAAAAAAGAAATAATAAGCGTGTCTTCAGAAGTGTCCCCAATGCAAGAATCTCCTCGAGGAATATCAGCTTCCGAGACTGATCTCGAAAGTCCTAGTATTAACGATTATATCGATCAAATAGAACACGAACATCCTCCCGAACGGGCTCAACAAGTAAAAGAAATTATTGAAAAACTCAAAGACGGATTAAAAGACGAGTTTTCTGAGCAATACGAGAGAGTATACGCTCAAATGCATCCCGATCGGTTAAATAGAATTTATAAAATCGTAAGAGAAACCAAACGAAAGTCTAAACGGATGTCCTTGTTACTCGCATGGTTTTTCTACTCCCACTTAATAGAGAACATAGAATTTAAGGTAGAACATTGGCAAGTATCCTCCCGAGCGGGACATGGAAACACTGGCGTGTATACTGCTGGTATATCATTTTCGCGATACGACAATATCATTAAAGAATTTCCTAACGACAAACTCCAAAAGGTAACAAGAATACAAGAAAGAATCTTAAAAACTCCCTCGAAAAAAGCCATTCAAAAGCTAGGTCAAGACCTTGTTAGTGAAACTGGATTTGACGAACATCTATATTTTACGGAATAATTTATACTTCTTTAATTCTGCATTTTAAGATAAATTCATTCATTTTTTTTCAGAAATTTCAACATCTAAGTCGTTATCATCTTGTTTGAACGGTATGGTTGGGATTGAATAGTCGAAAGGAGAGTTACATACCCAACACGAGTTTTCTAAGTCATTTAATGATTCAGAACATTTAATACAATAAAATGCTCCGCAATCTGCACATAGAAAAATCTACCGCGAGAGTTGAGTTTTACACACCAAGCATATCCTCTTTTCTTTTGATATCGACACTTCCTCCTCAGTTAAGTCTGAACGCCTGGAAAGAGTTACTAAAAAGTTTTGTTTAGCACCCATTTCAACAATATCTTTTTTATTTAATAATATTAAAATAAGAATGAAACTAAATGTAAGAGATATATCAAATATAAATGTCATTAGAATGAAATATAGAGCCGCGCTTACGAATATAGTTAAACCTAAAAGCAAATAATTAAGATCAATAATTATAATTCCCAAATTTAACTATATTGCTCTTGCTTTTGAGAAATATTTAACATTAACCAACATAGGAGCTATAAATATCAATGATCCCACAATCATTAGGATTGGAGAGAGACTTAGAGGAAAAATACCAAATATAACAATCTCTGGATGAGATACTCCCGCACCAACGAAAATTATACAAAATCCAAATAATATTATAGATGATATGGCTCTAAACTCGTAACTTGCCCATTTAGTGAAGAATAATAAAATAAAAATAAAGAAGATAAGATCAATAAATACAAAAATGACGCAAAGGATTACTGATATTGTATAAGGAGTAAAGATTACCACAATAGTAAATTTTATTTGACTAATTGATAGAAGATATTTGGTTTTTTCGTGGCAAACTCAAATCACAACAAAAGGCTTAAAAAACCTAATTGAGTTATTATATTTCCTGAAGTATCGATTAATTCGAATAAAGGATTAGAAACATTTCTGTTAATGTAGAAAGTTCCATATATATATTCCCTCTCGGGTTAAATATGCAAGGCAGTATAGAAATTTCGCTGTCGCAGAGCAAAATAAATACCCTGAAATTCCTAATATCACCGTCTTTTCTTGAGGATTCTCTTGCTTTCTCCCTCTATTAAAATACAAAATAGCACCATAAACTAATGTTGCTACAACTAAACCAACAAAAAACCTTTCTAAGGGATCCTAACTCATTACATATGACATGTTTTTCACTCTCACTTATCCGTCAAATTTTTTAAAATAAGATTTTTTTGACTACAAATATACAATTTAGTCAAATTATCAAATTATTTATTAATAATTTAACATATTTTTTGGATTCGAATTCAATTTTAGGATAAATGATTTATTTGTCAAATGCTTACAAAGCTCATAAACTTTTATTACTCAATTATAATTTTTAAACAAATTATGCGGGTGATATAATGGGATTTATGCCTCATACTGATGTGGTTCGAGCCGATAGTGGGTTGATTCTTGTACTTTTTATAGGATTTATTACGCTAGTTATTTTTTTTCCAATTATAGCTTTAATGTCCGTTGTAATTTATCCTTTAACTGCTTTGATTGTCTTCGGATTCCTTAAGATTATCGAAATGATAAAAAGTAAAGTGTACATTCTGTTTGAAAAAGCAATTATAATAAACCTCTCCCTGCTTGGAATGACCTTTGCGATTCTCGTTATCAGTTTTATCGTTTCAAGACCTTCCGTTCATACTGGAATGATATTACAATTAATTTCTTTTCCCGTTGTAATAATTGGGTTTGCGGGAATCATTAAGGGAATATTGGTGCGATTATATTCCAGATTTTGGAGGGGTTTAAACCTTATTTTAGGTGTTATTACTTGTTGGATTTCGTTAATTGGTTTTCTCTACACTAATTTAAATTATTTATTACAGTTTTCGTTAATTATTGGAATTTTAATATTAAATTTAATTTGTAGGACATCGATGTATTTAAGCGAATTTGATTTGTCGTTAAATAATATAGCTAGCATTAAGTTAATATATTATATAGTAAATAATTACCCCGTTTATAACGAAAGGTTTTCTGCTTTATTGACAAAAGCTATGAATAAAAATTAGGATTTAAAACCTTAATTGCTTTCTATTTAGAATGGAGAATCTGATTTATACACAGTATTGCCGCGGATAATGGTTTCCAGGACTTTAATTGTATTTATTTCCTCAGTCGAAACTTCTAGTGGATTTTTGTCCAGAATAACAAAATCTGCCAATTTCCCTACATCGATACTTCCTTTTATATCTTCTTCAAATGCCGCGTAAGCCCCGTTTATGGTATAAAATTTTAAAGCCTCTTCCATACTAATACATTCTTCGGGAACGAATCCATTTCTATTTACTAGTGCGTGCAGCCCTAAAATGGGATCGGGATTCTCAACAGGATAATCTGAGCCTGCGGCAACAATTACTCCCGCATTTATTAAAGATTTGTAGGGATAAGTATATCTACACCTCTTTTTCCCGATTTTGCTTTCTAACCACGAATATTCTGAGTTAATGAAAGGAGGTTGACAGGACGCTACTATACCTAATGTACTCATATCCTCAATTATATCGCTTGGTAACATAGAAGCGTGCTCAATTCTATGCCGGGTGTCGTCTCGGGGGGATATGGTTGTAATTTTTTTATACATATCTACTAATAATCGATTCGCTTTATCCCCGATGGCGTGAATTGCAATCTGATATCCAAGATCGTGTGCTTTTTGCATTCTATCGTATATGTCTTTTTCTTGAATCACTAAATATCCACTTTTATCAGGTTTATCGCTAAAAGGCTCATACATATAAGCAGTATACGCCCCGAACGTACCGTCCAGCCAAGATTTTATAGCTCCTACTTTAAATTTACTGAATTTGTCTTCTGAGTGTAAAGGTGATTTCTTTAACCTCCTCAGTTTCTTGGGAGTCCTTGTATATACAATACTATATACATTTTGTAAAATATCGCTACTTAGCGATTTCAGCATTGGAATAGACACTCCTCCAAGATTTTCCACTCCTCCTTCTGTGTCCATTTCTATGATTGCATGAAAAGAAGTAATTCCTAGTTTCGCTAAATTGTAAAACACCTTTTTAGCGGTTTTTCTAATAACATCTATATTTGGAAGGGTAGCTTTCGCTATTATTAGATTGGTAGCATTTTCACTTAGAATACCAGTTAGTTTTCCCGTATCATCTCTATGGATTATTCCTCCTTCGGGTTCCTCGATTTTTTCATCAATTCCTGCTAGCTCCAGCGCCTTGGAATTCGCTACTCCAACATGACCATCGTAACGGAGAACAAATACAGGATCTTGAAGACAAGCTTCGTCCAAATCCCAGCGAGTCGGAAGAGTGGGAGTGTCAAAATTCTCTTCATTCAAAGAAAATCCGAACACTAACCCTTTCGGATGGTTTTCCTCAATCCAATCCTTTATTGTAGATTGAAGCTCAAAAATACTCTTAACTTCAGAAAGATCAGGATAAATAGCAACTATTATTGCACCAATAGGATGGATATGACAATCAATAAAGCCAGGTAATAAGGTTTTACCCTCCAAATTAATGTATTTGCAGTTATCTTGCATATTTTCTTTAACAATCTGTAGCTTACCAACAGCAATAATCCTTTCCCCTTCGATACCAACCGCTTCTACAAACTTTTTAGATTCGCTCATAGTTATAATCTTACCGTTATAATATACTTTCTTTTCACTCATATTAAAATACCTCAGGCTTTTTACATTTTAAAAACTGTTTTTCCTTTAATAATAGTTTCTAAGACCTTAATATTTCTAATTTCGTCTTTTAGCGCGTCTAATGGGTTTATGTCTAAAATAACTAAGTCTGCTAATTTACCTACTTTAATACTTCCTTTAATATCTTCCTCGAAGGCGGCGAAAGCAGCGTTAATAGTGTAAGTTTTTAAGGCATTTACAATGTCAACACATTGTTCAGGAACAAAATTGTTTCGATGAACTAGTGCGTGTAGTCCTTGTATAATACTTGTATCTTCAATTGGGCAGTCAGATCCAGACACAACTAACACTCCTGAATCGATAAGGGATCTAAAAGGATATGTATTTTTTAATCGCTCTTTACCCAAGCGTTTCTCCAACCATGTAAATTCAGAATTAATAAAAGGAGGTTGACACGATGCGATCAAATTTAAGTTTCTCATATTTTCTATAACATCTGGAATGAGTATTGAAGCATGTTCTATTCTATGGCGATGATCATCCCTTGGAAACTCCTGCAACAATCTACTATATAGATCTGTAGCTATTTTGCATCCTTTATCACCAATTGCATGAATGCAAATCTGGAAACCATTATTATAAGCAAATTTCATTTTTTCATAAATGTCTTCTTCATCTCCAATACAAAACCCACATAAATTTGGAGCGTCTGAAAAAGGTTCGAACATGCAAGCAGTCTTTGCTCCAAAACTTCCGTCTAAAAACAACTTTAAAGTTCCCACCTTAAATCTTTTCTCAGATCCATCATCTACTTCTAAGATCTCTTTTACTTTCTTTAGTTTAGATAATTTATTTGTAAAAATCATCGCATACCAATTCTGAAGAACAAATTCTCTTATTACCTTAAACATTTCTAGCTCAAAGGCGCCAAATTCGCCGAATTCCCCTCCCTTATCGTAATTTAAAATGCCGTGCAAAGAAGTAATACCATTTTTAGCATATTCCTTGAAAACTTTTTCAGCCTTCTTTTTTAACTGGTTTGAACTTAGTAAAACTTTTATGGATCGTGTTAATAGCGAAAAATAGGACTCATAGCATGTTCTGATAAAACGCCGGTTAATTCTCCCTTCTCATTTTTTCTTATTTCTCCACTCTCTCCTCCTTCCGTTTCTTTTGTGATTTTCGCGAGTTTTAACGCTTTCGAATTGGCTATTCCTATATGAGAATCATATCTTATGACAAAAACTGGATGATTTGGGCAAGCTTCGTCTAAATCCCACCGAGTTGGAAGTATTGGATTATCAAAAATCTCTTCGTTAAGATTAAATCCTAGGATTAAATCATCCTCTTCCTTATTTTTTGAAGCTTCCGTTAATATAGATTTTAAATCATTTAAATTAGTAACTTTCGATAAATCAGGATTCAATTTGTAGAAAACATATATTACTGGATGAAGATGGCAGTCAATAAAACCAGGTAGGAGCGTGTTACCCTCGAGATTTCTCATGTCGTAATTACCTAATATTTGCTTTTTGACTTCGTTTAAAGACCCGACATCGATAATTTTTTCTCCTCGAATTGCTATACTTTCAGCAAATATATCATCCTCCATTGTCACTATAGTACCTCCAGAAAAAATCGTGGCTTTTTCTTTTTCAATCTGCATTTTTAACCCACTTCACAAATTATAAATTTATATGGATCGGATAATTAATATTTTGGATTATGAATAAAAATAGTTTAAGAATTTTAACTAATAAGATGTTATGTCTAATATAGAAAAGATATAAATTTCTTGAAACAATTGAGTCATTACTAGAGAAGTAGAAAGCAATAGAAATAGAATTAAAGTGATTTAAATGAAATCTTCAATTATCAAAAAAATAGAAGGTCTGGTAAAAGAAAGTGAGGATTTTAGGAAAGAGGAGGACTTTTCAAGAGCTATTAGTAAAATTAAGCAAGCTCTTGACTTTGTTAAGCTAAAAGCGAAAGAGTCGGAAGAAAGAGACGAAGAAGTAAAAAAGTTAACTCAAACTTTAGACCAGATTTACGCTGAACAAATAACTTACCTTACTCGTTCAAATATTGAAATAATAAACAAAAACGATTTCGATTCCGCATTAGCTAATTTAGAAGAGGCAAAATCGCTTTCTTACCAAATTAAGGATCTTGATTTACAAGAAATAGAGAAAAATAAAATTAACGATTTAACCGAAGAAATTGGGATTCGTAAAACCTTAAGCACAGGTAAAAGTTTAGTCCAATCAGGAGAACACGAAAAAGCTTTAGAAATATATAAACTCGCTCTTAACGAAGCGTTAAAACTGTATCAATCAGAAGAAAATGAGTTTATTATAGCCATAAAATCTGAAAGCGACATAGTGAATTCAAGTTTTATAGATAAGCAAATTGGAGAAACTCATTCTATCTTAAACCAAGGTGAAAATGAGACAGCTATTGAAAAATTAAACAAGATCGTTAAGCAGTGTGAAAAATTTTATGATAAATCTTTTAGGGATGAAAAAATAGGCCAAATTCAAACAGACATTGATAAGATTTATATTTCAATAATAGAGGAATTAGTTAACTCAGCTAACGAGTTTCTACGAGATAAAGACTATATAAAAGTTTCAGAAGTGCTTAATGGAGCATTGAGAAAAAGCGAAAGTATAAACAACGCAGAAGTGAAATTACAAGAGAGGCAAAAAATCACAACACTCTACGATACTGAGGTTTTACCATTTTATCAGGAAAAGCTAAAACCTTTAATTGAAAATGGAAAACGCTTAAAAACCGACGAAAAATTTCAAACTACAAGAACGATGTTTGACGAAGCTGTAAATAGCTTTCAAGAAGCCTTAAAACTAGCAAGTGAAATGATTGAGTACGATAAAAAAGAACAGATAATAACAGAGATAGTTGAACTATTAGACGCCACATGTAAAGATAATATTAAACCCCACACCGATGAGAGCTTAAGATATGTAAACGAAAAAAATTATGATAAAGCCATTAGTGAGCTCTATTCTGCTCTAAGCATAGCAAAGAGCATGGCTTGTGGAGAGGACGACAACGAAGAAATAGAGAACATAAAGGATATGATTAATGGGGTTTACCTTAAAGAAATTGAAGGTATTATCTCTGAGGCTGGAAAACTATTAGAAGAAAAGCATTACGAAGAAGCTATCGAAAAATACAATCAAGGCTTAAGCACTACTAATAAAATGTATCTCTCTAATGAAATGGAAAAGGAAGTCTCTCGGATAAAGGAACTTATTTACGAGGTTGAGTTGGAACAAATTGTCGACAAGGGAGAAGTGGTAGATCAAGAAAACCAATATGACCAAGAGATTGCAAAATTAAAAAAATCCTTAGAACGTGCAAAAAGAATTGAAGACTCAAAACTTAAAGAAGAAGAAATTCTTAAAATAAAAACCTCGATTGACCAAGTGCATTCTACAGAAATTGAACTTTATCTTGAGCAATGCAACGATAAAGTTGAACATAATAAGTTTGATGAAGGATACGATTTAATTTTAAAAGCATATAATATTGTAGAATTAATGGAAAGTCCTTTACTTTATCACAAAGAAAAAGAGAAGGTCTTATACGAACTAATTAATTTGGCAACTGCATTGTATAATCGTAAGAAATATAAGAAATCTATCGAGGTAACTTCCAAAATAATTGAAATTAACGACGAATTCGTTGAAGCATATTATAAAACGGGATTAAACTTTCTTTACCTTAAAGATTTCGAAAAAGCAATCGACTACTTTAAAATGACCGTAGATATTGATTCTAATCACGCTGAGGCTTGGAACTACCTGGGATATTCTTACAACAAATTAGAGGACCAAAAGTCTGCCATCGATTCATATTCAAAAGCGCTTGAAATTAACCCAAAATTTCCAATGGCATTGTATAATATGGCTAATATCTATTTCTCTAAAGCTGAATATCTTAAATCCATTAAGTACTACGAAAGAGTGGTTGAAACTGAGTCGGGATTCGCAGAAGCGTGGTTCTTCATGGGAAGCGCTTACATATTTAATAATAACTACAATGTTGGAATCAACTACATTGAAAAAACAATTGAGCTTAAAAAAGAACTTGGAAAAGAAATCTCAAGTCTTATAGATAAATTTAAGGAAGTTCAGTCGTCAATTAAAGATACTATAAACAAGAAGTTTGAAGAAAATAGCGACATCCTTTAATCTTCCTTAATTCGCTTTATTTACTATTATTTTAACATTGCCTTGAAAAATCTAGGGCTTAATGTTATTTTAGATAAAGTTGGAAGGGCTGAAAACAATTGCTCTCCCGCCCATCTATCTCTGTTGGTATCGTAATTTGCCAAATCTTGAAGTTTATATGCCTCCCAGACTTGTTTGCGCAATTTGCGATTAGTATTGATTAAATTCGTATAAGTGTCCCACAATAACTTAGCGTTTGACCCCGCGTTATAGAACAAATATTCGCACGCATCTCCATTTCTAAAGTAGTTTTTTAAAAGAATTCTGTTGACCTCTTTTTGGTACATATATAATTCTCCGTTATTAAAATTGCTTTGAGCCTTAATCAACGGTTCTATAGCTTTTGCTGCGATATCTGCACTAGCAAGTCCACACAAAATCCCCTCGTAAAAAAAGGCAGTGACGAGACCAGCAGCTTCTCCTATAACTAAAACGCGATCTTGAGTCATCTTTTTAATGGGGTGTTTTGAAATCTTGCCAATTGTATACGGTTTCTCCGATTTTTTTAACCCTTTCAAGTAAGGTTGGATTTTTTTGTAATTTTGCAAAATTCTATCCATTTTTGATGCAAGTTCGCTATCCGATTCTCTTTGATTCCCAAGAAATCCCGTAGACACTCTTCCTTTTCCAACATTGAAATAAAAAGGACCGTTTTGACTAATTTTTGGATTAACATGAAACATGTACTGAAAATAGAAATTATCATTAATTTGATCTTCATCTCCATACAAGTGGGTGAACAACCCTGTATATGAATCAGGATACTCAAATCCTAGGGAACGCTGTAATTCGAACCCTCTAGAACCCGTTGCTAAAACTAATAACTTACAACTATATTCATTGCCCTTGTCTGTATAGATCGATACTTTTTCGGGAGATTTAGCTAATTTCTTTACTCTCTCTCCTAATCTAATTTCGCTTCCGCTTTCTTCAGCGCTTGTTAAAGAGTATTTAATTAACTCCTCGGTGTGAGATATTTTACCTAAGGGTTCCCCAAATTCCATTGCGTCTAATTTACCATCTATCTTATCTCCTCCGTAACATGTGAATTTATGGTCTCTAGGGAAGATCTTTTCATCTCCTATATTGACTTCTTGAATAAAGGGCAAATTATGGTCAGGAAATATGTTTGTATTATAAAATAGGTCTCTATTTACATCAATTATTAAAGTCTTAGAGAATTTGGAAGCTTTCAAGTTAAACGTAGAACCGGAAATTCCCGATCCAATAACAATAACATCAAAATGGATAATAAATCACTTTATTCAGACGATATTAGAATTGTCTGTAATAATAAAAAAACAAATTTTAAGTTTATCAGACAAAACATTGATTAGATTTTTTTTTTTCCCCAAAAATTCTCTCTCTTACATAATATTCTGTACGATTTTTGCAATTTTTTCCAGGTTTAATTCCGCCATTCCCAATGGGATAGTCTTATCGAATAGAAGGACCACAAAGAAACTTTCTAATTTCCAAGAGACTTTAACTGTTCTAGAAAAAACCTTCTCTCCTGTTTCTAATCCGTAAAAAAACTCAGGAAGTACTTTCATTCCCGTAGAAAATCGAATCTCCAGCTCTTTTAGACTTCGTATTAAAATTTCGTCAGGTAAAGAAGAATATATGATGTTTCCTTGAATGGTTAACATCGCCGCTCCAAGAATTTCGTCGCTAAAAATCAACTTTTTAAAGTATTCTATAACTTTAGCGTAAAATACTCTACTCCTATCACGTTCTTCTTTCCCCGTAATGATGTTATCAATAAGAACATCAAGTTCAGGGCTCTCAATTTGCTGGTAATCGACGATATCGCTCGCATCAAACATTAAAAAAAATTCGTCAATTATTTTTTTTATTCTAGTCGTAACGAACAACAAACTAGTCGATTCGTCGCATAAAATAACGAAAATAAACTCGTTTGATATTTGAAATACGAACCTCAATCCACTCATCTCTAAAACTTCGAGTTTTTTCGATACTATACGCTCTGAAAAGGTTATGATTGCCGAAAAGAAGGGAGTAAGTAGATTTATTTCAAATTTAAATTCATTCGTAAAATTGCGGTAATATACACAATTTCCCGAGGTTTGTAATATAAATATCGAGTGGATTTCCATTTACCAACTCTCGCTCTCATTCTTTAGATATCTTATAGAAATATTCTCTTATAAGTATTTTTAATCGTTAGTAAAAGAATAATTATCAATGTTAAAACCCTTAAGAAGGATTTTAATTCAATCTTAACCAAATCACCTCGTCAAATTACCAGAGATGTAAAATTATATGGCGTTGACCAAATTTCTGAATTCTTTTTCGATTTATACCCCTCTATCTACAAAAGCAATATAATAATAAAGAAATTTAAAAAGAAATTTTAATTTCATCACATATATAACTCCAAGTCGAGGAGATTTAGGGGTTTCTTACTCAGAAATGTCAGAAAACGATCAAAACGACTACGAATTAGAAAAAATCAGGTTAAAAAAAGCAGAAATGCTTTTGAAAATGCAATCGTTTCCTCAAGATGTTATAGAAGTAAGAAACAGTTCACATTTTAACGAAATTACTCAAAAGTACTCCGATAATGTTATTGTCGTAGATTTTTGGGCTATATGGTGTAATCCATGTATGTTGTTTGCCCCCGTTTTTAAGAAAATACAAGAAGAGTATAAAGGCAAGGGATTTATTTTTTTAAAAGTAAATGTCGACGAAAATCAAGAAATCGCTCGAACATTCGGTATTACTGGCATACCAACAACTTTATTCATGAAAGGCAGCCAAATTGTTCGCAAAATAGTTGGATTAGTGAATTACGACACCATGAAAAAGCTTTTAGAAAAAATAAGAAATAATTAACGAGATTTCAACTAGGAGATAGAAACAATAGTCGTCTCTTAGCCAAATTACAATGAGAAGTACTATTTTTTCCCGATTTTTCTTCAGCTTCGATTATATAATCTATATTGTATATAGAAACAACGGAGAAAAGGCTATTTTTTTAGGTTCTAATTCACAATCCATATGGAAAATTCAGGAGATATTAACGACGTCTCAAGTGATATCTTACGAAGAATTATGCGATTTAGATAAGCGAACCCTAAATAAATTCTTAAACAAACTTATCAAGCAATTCCAGACTTATAAGTTTGTAGAGGGAAAATCGTAATTGTCAAGAAAAGATCGAATAATCGTAAAAGAACTACTAAAGTCAGAATTTTGTTTTTCTAACATAAATTAAGCTTATTCTTTTGATATTTTAATCTCATTCCCGGGGGGTGGTAATAAACCACTATCTAAACTTTTTTTTCCAAACCTAACTCCCTAATCTTTGAATTTAAAGGCGTACCTTCTGTAGTTGACCACCCTCGTTCTTCATAATAATCGTTAAGGAGTTGATTCGCTATTTCTTCGGTTATAATTACCTCTCCGAAGAAATCTTTTAGCTTTAAATTTAATTTACCTATAGATAAATCTTCAAACCAACCTTTTGGAAACTTATCATTTGACTTGGAGAACCCTTCTTTTACATTTAATAGTTTTAATAAATTCCAAGATCTTTCAGCTGCAATCCGAATTTGATCTTGACTAAAATCAAATCCGGTTACAACATTATACAGCTCCGTTATGAGTTCTAAGCTATAAAATCTATTCATTTGAGCTCTTGCACACACCCCTTGAGAACTTAAAATGGTATACCAATCTTCAGCATACCTCGTTAACCTACCCACATTTATTCCCATTTGCTTTTTTGGAGGTGAAAAAATTCTTTCGAACGCCGATTCCGGAATACCCATTCTTCTAAAATGGGTTTCAAATTTTTCAAGAGAACTTGCTGCGCCTACATACGTAGGAGATCCTCCAGAAGCCACATGAGCTCCCTTTGGATTTACAACCTGTTCGAATTCCATTGTACCAAGCCTTAGGAGGCGTGGATCGAATATAACATCCAAACCTTTTACAGTTAACATTTTATTTTTAAGTCCACCTTTCTCTTGAGCAAGACTGTTCCACCCGTTCGATATTACTTTACTAAAGTGATTTGGTTTAAAGGTGTATATTTCAATTAGGCGCTGTAAGCTTGCAAAGTCAGTTTTCCAATCATAACCTGTTTCTGAAGATGGAAGTAACCCTTCTTTATTCATCTTTGATAAGAATTCCAACATAGCCGTAATTGTTAACGAATCTAAACCATATCTATTAATGAGAGCAAATGCTTTAATTGCTTCTTGATAAGTCGTAATTCCATCGAGTGCGAGAAGAAAGAAAGGATTTATCACAGATGATGTATAACAAATCTCGCCGCTGAACTCTCCTTCTTTAATCTGTAGTATATCTTTATCTGCCATCGGACAAGAGGGACATGCAATCCGCCGTTTCTTTATCTTAGTTAAATATGTTTTTTCGCTAGCCTGCCTTGCTTTCTTTTTCTGACCTTTTAATGATAATATCATTCCTATGGGTAAACTCCTCAGCATCCCCAAATCTATCCAAGAAGAACGCTGAGGATACGATTTAACTCGAGTGAGTAAATTTTTGAGGATTTTAAAAAACTCTTTCCTATTGTATATATTGACTCCTTTGTTTCCTTTAGCCACAATAGCTTTGAGGTTTTTTGAACCAAGTACTGCTCCAAGTCCACCCCGACCAAATGTTGATATTTTATCCACTAGAGTTAATGCACCTTTAACTAAATTTTCTCCTGCTTGTCCAATAGATATTACGCCACAGGTTCCATATATTGCCTTAATTTTGTCTGTTGTATCAACGATATCTTTACCCCACAGATTTTTTGCATCTTTAATTTGAATGTCGTCGTTTTGAATTACGATATAACAAGGATTCTCAGAGACTCCTTTAATAATAATGTGATCAAATCCCGAGTGTTTAAGATGATATCCAAAACTCATGCTTCCACAAGAATTTGCTATAGCCCCTGTGGCAGGAAATTTAGTAATCGCAACAATCCTAGAGGATCCTGGAGTGGGCGTCCCAACTAATGGTCCAGCACCGATTATCACTGTATTCTCCTCAGATAAGGGGTCTAATTTTGGTTTTATATAATCGGTAGCGTACTTACAATTAGTTCCGAACCCTCCTATAAAATTTCTTAAATCCTTCTGTTCCGAGTTTAATATGTGCAAAGAATCGTTAGTTAGATCAACTTCTAAAATATTACCCGTATAACCATACATATTTAAGAATCTCCTCCTTCAATAGATAAAGCACCATAAAGACAATATTGAGCGCATACTCCACATTTTTTACACGAGTCTAAAAACACAATTTTGGGAGATAGAGAGTATGGTTTTTCTATGATTATATGAGCTTTACTGGGATTAAATTCATTTTCGTTAGTATAACTACACATAAAGGCGCAAATTAAACAACCAACGCAATTAGTTTCGGTTTTAACTATAATTTTTCCAGTATCAGAACTCATGATCGTAAATTTGGTTCTAACCTTTATTAAGTTTTATTTATTCAAAACCTCCAAAAATACTGAGAAAATAAAAAAAGAATGAATGTTTAAGCCTTTAGTTTTTTAAGTGCGAACGCTATGTTCTTTCCAAGCGTCTTTAATGTATCTACTCCTTCCAAATCCTTTAACATATCGCCTGGATTTAAACCTATTCCGATATTCCAGTAGGAGGAACCAACTACGATCATTTCGGCAATAAGAAAAAAGTAATTTATACTTGAAAACACATGTGCTCCTCCAGCTCTTCTCACAGCTACGACAGCAGCTCCAACCTTTCTCTTTAGTAAATTACCGTTTGCCCTGCAAACAAATCCCACTCTCTCTATAAGAGCTTTCATATTTGTAGACAAATCTGCAAAATATGTAGGAGAACCAAGGATAATTGCATCTGCGCCTATAATCTTTTCTATGAATTCATTCATCCTATCGTCGGATTGGTTGCATTTCCTATCTTTGTTTCTAACGCAGGAATGGCAAGCAATACATCCATGAATTTTCTCTCTACCAATCCAAATATATTCGCATTCTATCCCTTCAGCCTTTAATTCTTCCATTACCAAGTTCAAACTATGATAAGTATTCCCTTCTTTATTTGGGCTCGAATTAAAAAGAATTGCTTTCAATACTGTTTTTCACCTGTTTAAGACTTATAAGAAAAGTATTTTATTAGAATAGATAATAATTAGTAATGTTTTAATTTTTTCTCGATGCAAAACAAGAAATATAAGCATGAAAGATTCCCATAACTTCAAACCAGAATTAGTAGCACCTGCTCAAGATTGGTCGTCCTTAAAGCAACTCTCAGGATTAGCGGATGCTGTTTATTTTGGAGTTCAACAATTTAATATGCGGGCTAAAGCACGGAATTTTAACCTTGAAGACATCCCTAATATAACAAAATTTTGTAAAAATAACAATATGAAGTCCTATTTATGCACGAATATATTAATATACGATTCAGAGCTAGAGCAATTATATAACTTAATAAGAAAAGCAAAAGAAAACAAGATTGACGCAATAATTGCTCACGATTTCGCTAGCATAAATTTCGCAAAAAAAATAGGGATAAACTTTCATATATCAACTCAAGCTAATGTCTCAAACATCGAGGCTGCGCGATATTACGAATCTCTTGGGGCAGAATCAATTGTACTCGCGAGAGAACTATCTCTTACTCAGATTAAGGAAATAAAAAGC
The DNA here is from genome assembly GCA_019058515.1 of Promethearchaeota archaeon. Next base: position 12,860 of record JAHPYY010000030.1, on the reverse strand, counting down.
AATCTTAATCGAGTTAAGGCTGAATGTTTCGTTCATGGTTCGCTTTGTACTGCTATTTCAGGAAGATGTTACCTTTCAGCAACATTATACAACGATTCCAGACAATCTGCTAATCGGGGAAATTGCTCTCAACCCTGTAGAAGGTCTTGGACGGTAATTGATGATATGAACAACCAACTGGTATACGATGGGGAAATGTTCCTTAACGCCAAGGATTTGCGCATGATAGAGTATATACCCGAATTAATAGACATACAAATCGATGCGTTTAAAATTGAAGGGAGAATGAAGGATTCCTTATATACATACATTGTTACCAAATGTTATCGAGAAGCAATAGATAGTTTTTTTGAAGGCGATTACACACCTAATAAAATAAAATATTGGATAAAGGAACTCTCTAAGGTCTTTAATCGAGGATTTCACACTGGGTTCTTTTTCGGAAGGCCTACTCCCGCTGAAATAGAGAGGAAGCGAAGAGGCAATGTTTCTCCTTATAAAAAGGAATACATTGGTAAGATTTTAGCTTACGATAAAAAAAGCAAGTCTGCAAACATATCCTTGGAACATCTTAAACACCCCCTTGTATTAGGGTCTGAAATAATTATTGAAAGCAAAGAGTCCTCGCACATTGAAAAATTAAATAAAATAATATTGAAGGGAAAAAAGGTTAAAATGATTTTGCCTAACGCTGAATCAGTCATTAAGGTAAATATACCTATTAAAAGCGAGGTTTGTTGTAAGGATAAAATTTATATTCTTACTCTGAATTAAATCATATGGTATCGCATAAACTATTCAATTAAATATCTGATTGTTAATTTGGCATGAGTTTTATCGAAAAAAGAAAGGAGTTAGTTGATAGTCTAATTAACAGGAAAATTCTTACTATAGACAGCGTTATAAATGCCATGTTAAAGGTTCCAAGAGAGATATTCGTAAAAAGGAACAATACAAAGTCCGCTTATATAGATTCTCCTCTTTCTATTGGGTGCAATCAAACGATTAGTGCTCCACACATGAACGCAATGATGTGTGAATACTTAGATCTACAGAATGGTGATAAAGTTTTAGAAATTGGAACAGGTTCTGGATACCACGCCACTTTATGCGCTGAGTTGGTGGCTCCCGACGGGCATGTCTATACGATTGAGAGACATTTGAAATTAGTATCAACAGCAAAAGAAAGCATTAAAAAGGCTGGTTATAGCGACCTTATCACCGTGATCCACGCTGATGGAACTCTAGGTTACCCTGAAAAAGCTCCTTTCGATAAGATTTTGGTTACTGCCGCTTCTCCTAAAAAAATTCCTCCTCCTCTAAGAGAGCAATTAAAAGACGGAGGCATTATGTGTATTCCCGCGGGTTCCAAGAATTTTGGACAAAATCTGTATGTTATTACAAAGAAAGGAAATGAATTTGATACAAAAAAAATCACCGCGGTCAGGTTCGTTCCCCTTGTTGGTACTTACGCTTTTCCAGAGTGATTGAGCTTGCACAAAGTAAATCTTTTTTGATAATAATTGATAAAATTATAGAGAAATAGAATCAAAGTCGAATGCGAGCTATTTTATCAGAATTTTAAATTTCCCTTAAATCTCGCTTTCATCAATTTTTTTCTTATTAATTTGACGTGTGGATTACTTTGGATGTGGCGTTTAATAAGATCGTTATTGTCAAACCAAGAGTCCTTTCTTTCTGTTCTATTATGGTCGGAAATTGTAAAATAACCCGCTAATGTAAAATTCTTGTAATTAATTGTAATATTTGTTGTAAATCTATATAAATGTTGTTTTAATGGCGATGTGAGGGATATGATCTACAAATATGTCAGAAATGACGACTTTTAAAAACCTTTGCACCTTATGGTAATTTTTTTACTCAAGTACCCATAAATTTTAAATATGAAATATAGAATTGATATATCTATGAACATCCCTTTCGTACAAACAAGCGTATTTGCTGACGAGAGATTTAAATTTAGTGGAAATCAACTCGCTACTTTTTACGATCTTAAGTTAAACTCGGAAATTGAAACGGAAATTATGCAAGGTATAGCTCTTGAAATGAATTTTTCTGAAACTACGTTTCTTTTACCAACCAATTATAGCCAGTGTGCTTGTAAGGTTAGGATTTTTACTCCTGGTGCAGAACTCTCTTTTGCGGGCCATCCCACATTAGGTTCCACCTTTGTTTTAAAGTTAAAAAATTTGGTGCCTACTGACACAATTGAGACAAATTTAGAACTAGGCATTGGTCCTACTCCTGTAAAATTCTTGGGAGAAAATCGTATTGAAATGTCTCAGAATGTTCCTCAGTTTTTTAATTTTAATCAAGATCCAAAAGAAATATTAAATTCAATTGGTCTTAGCAAGAGCGATGTAAATTCTAACGCTTTAATTCAAGTGGTTTCAACAGGAAGTCCATTTATAATAATCCCAATTAAAAACCTTGCTTCATTAAAAAAAGCAGTTCCCAATCCAACGTTAATTTTCGATGCAATTAGGGATATTCCAGATCACAAGATTTTAATTATCACCACTGATACTAAATTTCAAGATTCTGATATTCATGTTAGAATGTTCGCTCCTCAGGTCGGTGTGTTGGAGGATCCCGCCACTGGTAGCGCCGCTGGACCATTAGGGGCGTATTTAGTAAAAAATGAGCTGGCTCCACCTAATAAAAATATAATTATAGAACAAGGTTACGAAATAAATCGGCCAAGTAAACTTCTAGTGTATGTGAAAAACTTGAAAGAGAGGATTCTTGTTTCTGGTCGCGTGAAAGTTATGGCTGAGGGTACTTTTTTCGTGTAGAAATCAAAATTAAGAAGTGAATTCCTCAACCTTGATCTGGATTTGAAATTCAAAAGAAGGACTTATGTTAAACACTGGTAAGAGGTTAAGACCTTGATATATTTTTTTATAGTTTTGATTTTCTAGCACAAGCGTATATAATGGAAATTTGCATATGTTCGAGTTTCCTTTATTTGAGGTTATCATGAATTTAATGGCTAAGTTATGGGTTTTGTCGTACGCTTCAAAATCGTTTCCCTCAAAACAGATTTTATCCAAGAACTTACAACTTTTTTCCCCTTCTAATAACAACTTACTGCAATCCCATGTTAAGTCGTCGCCACTTAAAAAGAAAGGAAGGTCTATTCCTACGAGCAAATTTTCCTCAATTTCCTTGTTAATCTCATCATGCTGAGTTTCTTCACCAACCTTCCCCTTTATGGTGATCAAAATTTGATTTTCTTCAATTAAAAGGTTCTTATACATAATACATGTACACATTTGATTCGAGATTGGTAGTTGTACATTTCCCTTTCTCTCAAGCTTAACTATTGCTGTGTTCCTTTCCTTAAAATAGGAATTAATATTGAAATCTCCTTTCAAAAAGTCTCCCAGTTCATGATAAGAATTTTTGTACAAGTTCTCCGGATTATTACCTCGATCGAAAAATCTTACTCGCAACATTGATCTCCGGGAATCATCAATCTCAATGATGTCATTCTTAATAAATTCATCCTTATGATACGGTTCTTTCCATCTCGTTAAGGTGTTCAACAAATTGTATGCCTTGGGTTTATAGTCGATTTCAAAAATTGTACCACCGTCTGATGGATCCAAATACATATTGAGAATACTTGATTCGATAAGCATTTCCAATTTCCCATTTTTATTGAAGTCTTTTGGTAAAACTGATATATACGACTCGGTTGTTGGATATAATTTTTGGTTTAACTCATTTATCAAATTTTCTGCTTTAATTAAATGGGAATACACTTCAAATCGCAAGAATTGAAGGTACAAACCCCCTGAAAATCCGTGCCAATAGCTATCATTACATTGCGATTTGTGAATTTCGTCAATGGCATCCGCTAAGAGACCATAAATTTCGGATTTATTCACTTCTTCATCCAGTACTTTAACCTTATCTTCTATTTGAACGAGTTTTTCCCTAACATGGAGCATCTTTTTATGCATGTTATTAGCTTCGGGGTATTTAACTAAAAAATGCCTCCAAAAACCCGCTTTAACAAATCCTAATTCTCTTGAGAATTCATCGTTATGTTTTAATCGTTCTCTGAAAGACTCAAATCTCTCGATTTTATCCGAGGGAAGAGCCCAAACTTCCATCATATCGTAACTCGATGATGGAAGGTAAATCAATCCTTTAGCCGGATGTTTCTCTACATAATTCATCAACGTAATAGACTTTATCCACGGATTATTGTTAATTTGTTCAAAAAACGCCGGTATAAACGGTTTACCATTATCTCCTTCTATATGTCCTCTTCCTTCTTGATAACAAAATTGATAGGTAGAAGCCCAAGCTCCCATCTTTTCCATATCTGAGAAGAAAACCGCTACACGGTCTTTATCTTGATTTGATTGTATTTCAAGATAATTAACCGCATAATAGGTTGGTTTCCAAGGAGTTAAATACCTTAAGGTTTCATTAATAGGAAATATTCTTAATTTTTTGTTATCGTTTTCAGTCATGTATGAGTAAAAGGTTTCTTCTTCAGTTAGACCGCAAGATCTGAGGTGATTATCGTCAATCAGTATGTATTCAATTCCCGCGTCACTTAAAAATGATGGATAATGCGGTTCCCACACTCTTTCAGGCAACCACGCTCCTTTTGCGGTTAGACCAAACACATTGTAGATTAAAACGGATAATTTTTTTATTTGAGCAATCTTATCTCGATAAGGTATAATTGCGAATATAGGTTCGTAGTAACCACCTGAAAGCATCTCTAACTGACCCCTTCTTGCCATTACTTTAAGCGTATCAATGAACTCAGGTTTGTTTTTAATTAACCATTCTAATAGATTGCCCGAAAAATGTAGCGTAACTTGCAATTCAGGATTCTGATGCAATTGCTCTATTAAAGGTTTATAAGATTTTTGATAGCAGTCCTCAATTACATAATCTAAGTTACCGACGGGTTGATGTGCGTGAAAGACAAGCGGGACAAAAATTTCGCTTTCCATTACACAACCTCTATAGATTTCTTTTATTTTAAAATTAATTCTATTCTATGGTCTTTAAAATTAGTTCATATTATTTGTATTTTATTGATTTTCTAGTGCCAAAATTATTTTTACTATATTGATTTATTTAAGAGTAAAAATATTCATAATTGAAGAGTAAACTGGACCTTATTCCTTATGATAATAGATAAAAACTTAATGCTTAGTATTTTTAATTCCAATGAATTCAAAGGTTGGCTCTTATCACGTCGATGGTTTGGATTTAAAACATCGCTTTCAAACTTAGATTTTAATATTGATATAGAGAACTTCGAATTAATTGGCGAAAGGATCCTCCTCAGCATTATTAAAATCGAGTATAGACAAAATGTGAAACATTATTTCTTACCTATGGTTGTTTACGACGAAATTGAAGATATTTTGGATTCTGCAGAAATTCAAAGCACTACTATTTTAAAATTAACTGAAAATACTTTCAGCAAAAAAATAGCTGTTACTCAAGACGCTAGAACTAAAATTATTCTTATAAACCTAGTGGAAGCGGAATATTGTTTGTATTTCTGGAAATTCATTTTATTTGACAAAACCATAAGCGAATCTTTTCCAATCCATTCGCTAAAATTAAGTCTTTACGAGGATCAATTTCGAGACGACACCAATATGAAAAGAGTACAACAACTTATCGAAGCGAGCTTATATCCTAATCGATATCGATTTTCTTTAGAACAACTTGGAAAGGGTGATACTACTAATCTTTTATTTAAAATTGAGTTACTAAACACAAATAATAATGTCAATATTCAATATGTTTTAAAATCCTACAAGGAATGCGTAGGAAGCCTTGAACCCTCAATGTTATTCATTTTAGTAAAAAACGCTTTTTCTTATGCACCTAAAATATATGGAACAATAGAGTTCTTCGACAAGGAAATAATAGGAATTAGCGAGTATGTTGCAAATATCGGAAATCTTGGGGATATTTACTGGAAAGAGGTAAATTCCTTAGTTTCAAAGGCTTTTAAGAAAGTAAAAAGCAACTTCTTATCTGATTCAAAAGAAGAGATATCCGCATTAGTTAAGAATGTATGTTCAGAAAGCTTAAAAATTTCAAACTCAATAGGAAAATTAATTACCAATTTGCATAATAATTTAATTTATGATGAAGAAGATCTTTATAAGTTAGAAACTGTCGAGAGCGATTTTTTTTTGAGAAACTATTCTCAAAAACTAAATTTTATGTTAACTGAGCTTCAAAAAACAATAAATTCTCAATCTGAATCGTATTTTTACAGCCTTCCCAAAATTTCCAGCTTACTTATTGATGTTTTAGATATAATTGAAAAGTTACGAATCGATTATACTGAAAACACTATAAAAATTCAGATGATACACCAAAACCTACATATGGGACAAATTTTGATTAACAAAGCTAACGGTTCCTATGAGTTTTGTTTTATTGATTTTGAGGGGGATCCCGAATTAAATCAAGATGAAAAACGTACTAAATTTCCAATCGAAAGAGATTTAGCCTCCTTCCTTCGTTCGCTAAGTTATATAAAATTTAACACGCTACTAAACCTCATTCAAGAACACATCGTTCGGCAAGATAAATTTGAAGTACCGGAGGAAATATTATATACAATGTTTTTTAGAAAAACCGTGAGCGTAAAAAGTAAAGCTTTAAACTACACCGTTAAAGTTCTTGATTATTGGGAGAGGAAATTGATTCGAAACTTCCTTAAAGATATTAAATTTAATGTAGCTTTAATAAACTATTTTACAGTAGAACGAGCCTTAAACGAACTAAACTACGAAGTATTATTTCGGCCCGCAAAAATAATCGTTCCAATATTAGGGTTGAAAGAAATTATCGAAAAAAGTTAGCGAGAGTTATTCCAATTTTGCGAATTCGAACGCGTAATATGAAGCATCTCTATGGACGGGTTGAATCGTTTCGTCGTATCTGGCTCGGATTTTACTGCTTTTTGAATCAAGATCTATAAATTCTTTGTTGTAATCGCCTCGATCACCCTTAGTAATGAGGATCCACACAAACGCTTCAACGAATTTTTTAGGTCCAAAATCGTTTGAAACCAAAATATATCCCTCTTTATCAACAAATTTCGGAAAAAATCCGTATTTTTCACATAAGGTTAGTTTAAAGTCTATATCGTCTATTTTACCTTGTAATCTCGCCAGGTCGTTAATGTATCTTGCTAAGCTGGTTCCTAAATCAATTTTTTTCGCTTCATCAAATTCTTCGAGCATAGATCTCAAGAAATCCTTCTTCACAACAACAAGATCATTTTCGTTCAAGGATTTTATACCGTTTCTATCAATTATATAAAATTGCACTAAATCTAAATATTCACGAATAACTGAGGCTTTAGAAGAACGCTTTTTTTCGCTAATTTTCGTTAATTCGTCATCAAGAAACGAATTAATTCGTAAAGTTAGAACATTAGTTGAACTATCTTCGACTTTTTTGTTAATTGTGCTGGATTTCTGCTTTCTTGGAGGAGGCATTTTCAATTCTCGAGAAAAAAATAATGTATTTTTTGTATTTATATGTAGTGTTATGAAATATATGTAACTATTGTAATTTAAACCTATCGATACAAATTAATCTTTTAAAGCTCTGACGGAAAATGGCTTTAAATTCATTCTCCGTAAATTCGATAGAATTTTTTTGTGATACTAAATTTTTTTTTTTATAAAAATCCAATTTCATCTTTATAAATATTCAAAAATTCAGAAGGATGAATGCTTAAATAGTTAAAATGGCTCTTATTAAGCTAAACTTTCAAATCTGTTTTAAAATTTAATTTTAACGGGTATATTTCTAGTTAAATTAATACTTAAACATATAACTTATGTTTGAAAATTATTTTATACAATCTAATCCTTTAACAGTAAATATTTTAATACTAATGTGTATTTGAATATTCCAAGAAAATCAGAAAAAATTACGGTAATCACGCGGTAAAATTAAACGCAATTATTTTTCAACTCAACCTAATTTAATTAAACACCTATCAATTTAATCAAATAGTTTTCAATTCAGTCAAATATATTTTATAATTGACTTGATGTCATATGTATACTTATGCATTTATTGTAATATTCTGATATAAACAGAGTACAAAAAAAACTAGGAGATCACTTTTAAGCCCGAAATTCCTTCCTAGAATTGTTAAGTAAATATGAATTACACAGCAAAAAATAAAAAATTATTTAGAGTTGGGTTAAACAGTTATGGAAATTAATGAACCAAGTCTTTTGGAAGTAGATCTTATTAATGTCAAAGATTCCAATCTACAAAAAATAGTAGATTCTGACGAGGAAATTGAACGCATCGTTAAAGCGCTTTCCAGCGATACGAGGAGATTAATCTTATCGCTAATAAAAGATAATCCATTAGATGTTTCTAATATCGCTGAAAGTCTCAAAATGACGGAGGCAAACATCTCAGCTCAAATTAAAAAACTAGAAAAAGCTGGATTAATTAATTGCGATTACGCTAGCGGCTCACATGGCGTTAGAAAGATTTCTTCCTTACGATACCATCAAATTTCCTTTAGGTTCTAAATAAAATTTTTTTTCCCTTATTCTATTTTTGAATAACAGGTATTAGATTGATATCCAATAAATCAGCTATCAATCTAAATTAAGTGGTAACTTTCTCAATTACCTTAGGAATAGGATGTTTCTCGTAAGTTTCCCATACTTTGTTTTCTTTCGCTTTCTTTTTGTGAATTTTTTGCTTTCTTCTCTTTGAATCTTTTACGATTTGTTTTAGCTCGTCTGATATCGCGCTGTAATCTATACCTTGAGTAACCAACATTTTATAACCTTCTGCTATCACCGTTTTCACGAACTTGGGGAGCTTTAAGGTCATCCAGTTGAATTTGGAAAAAGGATTAAGATACCTTACCGCCATTTTTGTAATCCACTTGTAATCCATGTAATAGGACGCGTAGGCTTCAGCCACTAAGCGATATATATCCCTATTTGTCAATTCGTCTGTACTCATCATTGTTTGGAATAAGTTATAATGTTTGTAGTTATAACTCGTAATTTTTCCTTGTTCTTTCATTTCTTCGAAAAATTGAGTGCCTGGAAAAGCGGTGATTGGAGTAAATTGTACGCAATCTAGTTCTAGCGATTTAGTGTAGTTTATTGTTTGACGTACCATTGTCTTGGTTTCTCCCGGAAATCCAATAACTACTCCACCAAATATACTGATACCGTAATCTTGAAGGCTTTTTACTACTTCTGTTGTCATTTGAGGAGTAGTGTTTTTCTTATTCATGGCGTCTAGGCTTTTTTGGTGAACGCTTTCGATTCCAAGAAATACCTGTCTCACCCCTGCCTTCGCCATTAATGGGATTAGCCATGGATTTTGATGCAAAGTATCAATACGCGATTGACAGCTAAAGTAAAAGTGTTCCTGTATTCCCGACTGAATGATCGTTTCCAATAACTTTTTAGTTCTTTTTACCTTAATCGTGAAATTATCCTCGCACATAAACAAAAAATCGTTGCTCCTATCAATATTATATATTTCTTTCATTACCCTACCAATACTTTTCACTCGATACTGGTTCCTATTAAGTGCAGTAATGCAGCAAAATTTGCAATTATGTGGGCATCCGCGAGAAGATTCCATCATATCCAGCTTAACACCAAGATATATGTATCTTTTTCCTTTTATCAGCTCTCTGTTAGGAATGGGAAAGACATCTAAGTTTTTCTCCAAGGGTCGATCATGATTATGTTTTACTTTTCCATTAACATCTCGGTAAGATACTCCTAAAATATCTTTTAATGCAACCTTCGATTTGTTTCCATCTAAATAATCTATTATTTCTTTGAAAGTGTACTCTCCCTCGTTACGAATAACAAAATCCACATTCTCATTTTTAGCTACATGGTTTGATGCTAAAGAGGCGTGATAACCTCCTATTATTGTAGTACAACCTTGCTGTTTTGCCATTTGAGCAACTTCAAAGGCACTATATATTTGAGGGGTCATACTTGTAATAGCTACTATGTCCGTACGGTTTAACTCATTAAGAAAAGCTTTATCCCGGAATTTATCAACTTTAAAGTCAAAAAGTTTTGCTTCGTGGTCTGGTACCATAGCTGCAATGCTCATTAAAGCAAGTGGGGCTCCTTTTATAACACTATCCAGCCCAGAGGCGATTTTCGATGGGTTGATATATAATATCTTCATATAACCACCATTTTACAATAGTATATAGATCTAACAAGAAATAGTTGCTGAATCTATTTAAATGTTGTTTAGAATTATCTATCTCATAAAACAGTAAATAATATTGTTTTTATTTCTGAACTATTTTTAATTTATAAAAAAGTATCCTTTATCAAGTAAAATCTATCAAAAAAGAATTAAGTTCTAAATCGCTAGCTATAGCAGGAAAACCACATAATATCTTTAAATTAATAGTTTAAAATTAAAACTCTGGGTTATTAATGTAAAAGTCTTGTAACTATAGCTTTTAACTAATGATATGTATTCTAAAATATACAATTCATTTTATACGTTGATTTTAATTTTTTTTTACTTTTTCCTGTGTAATCGTTAAAAGTATTGAAAAAAAAAGATGAAAATCAAATTAATACTGAAAAATATTGACTAATTAAGCTAAGTGGTTACTTTCTCAATCACTTTAGAATAAAGAGATTTCTTTGGGGGTTCAGAAACTAAATCTATCTTCATTTTATATCTAGCATAAACCTTTTGATTTCGTTTCTTTGAATCTCTTATGATTTGTTTTAGCTCTTCTGATACCACACTGTAATCTATACCTTGAGTTAGCAACATTTTGTGGGCTTCTTGGACCACCGTTTTTGCAAATTTAGGCAAATTTTTTGTCATCCAATTAAATTTACCAAAGGGATTTAAGTATCGTTTACCCATTTTAATTAACCAACTTTTATCCAAGTAATATGAAGCGTATGCTTCCGCTACTAGTCGATACAATTCTCGATTGGTTAAATCGTTGGTACCCATCATCGTTTGGAATAAGTTGTAATGTTTATAATTATAACTCGTAATTTTTCCTTGTTCTTTCATTTCTTCATAAAATTGAGTGCCTGGAAATGCGGTGATTGGAGTAAACTGTACGCAATCTATGTCTAGCGATTTTATAAAATTAATTGTTTGACGTACCATCGTTTTATTTTCTCCAGGAAATCCGAGAATTACCCCACCAAAAATACTGATTCCATGATCTTGAAGCTTTCTTACCACTTCTTTTGTCATAGTGGGGGTGGTATTTCGTTTATTCATGGCGTCTAAACTCTGTTGATGTACGCTTTCTATCCCAAGAAATATTTGTCTCATCCCCGCTTTTTGCATAAGCGGTATAAGCCAGGGGTTCTGGTATAAAGTATCGATTCGAGATTGGCAACTAGAGTAAATGTGGTGTTGTATTCCCGATTTTATCATAGTTTCTAAGATTTTTTTCGTTCTCTTAACTTTTATTGTGAAATTATCCTCACAAAAGAACAAAAAGTCGTTACTTCTGTCAATGCTGTAAATTTCTTCCATGACCCTGGGTACACTCTTTACTCTATATTGATTCCTGTTAAGAGCCGTAATACAGCAAAACTTACAGTTGTGGGGACATCCTCGCGAAGATTCCATCAAATCTAGCTTGACACCCAGATAGATATACTTCTTACCTTTTGTCAATTCCCGATTAGGAAGAGGAAATACATCCAAATTCTTCTCCAAGGGACGATCGGGATTATGTAATACCTTTCCCTCAGTATTTTTGTAAGATAAGCCTAATATATCTTTTAGTATAACATTCTTTCTATTTCCATCCAAAAAGTCTATTAACTCTTTAAATGTGTGCTCCCCTTCGTTACGTATAACAAAATCCACACTCTTATTTTTAGCTACATGTTCAGGGGCTAAAGATGCGTGATATCCTCCAATTATCGTAGTGCATTCCTGTTCTTTTGCCATTTGAGCAACCTCAAGAGCACTGTATATTTGAGGGGTCATACTTGTAATAGCAGCAATGTCTGCGTGGTTTAATTCATTAATGAATGCTTCTTCCCGAAACTCATCAACTTTGAAATCAACGAGTTTTGCTCCGTGATCTGGTGCCATGGCTGCAATGCTCATTAAGGCAAGAGGGGCTCCCTTTATAACACTATCCAGCCCAGAGGCGATCTTTGAAGGATTGATATATAAAATTTTCATAATAATAAATCTACAAAATGATTAAGTTACATATGTAGAGCCAACAATATAAAGTTGTTGATCTCATATAAAAATTGTCAAACTTATATAGAAAATTGGACAATAAAAAAATAAAAGTTTCCTCAACGAAATCCTTCAAAATTAGTGTTTTTGAAGTATTTTGTTTATTTTTTATTCGTTAAATTTTACACAAACTCTAATAGGACAAAAAAGGGAATGCTCTTTTTTAATTAAATTACAATTTTTTCTTAATAATAAAGTTTCCTTTATAACTTATAATACTTGGAAATTATCGCACATTTTGAACCAATAACACATACAACTGTGATATTTTATGATAGTATTTATAGTTCTGTTCTATAACTCATGTTTGAAGATAGACAACTTGTTTGACGAGCCAACTTCTTTTGAAGAGCTGTCGGTTTTAGAGAAAAAAAAAATATCAGATTAGGTTAAGTGGTTACCTTCTCAACCACTTCGTAGTATATAGGGTTCTTCTGAGGTTCTGAAAATAATTCAATCTCAGGTTTATGTTCGCTATAGACTATTTGATCTCGTTTCTTAGAATCTTTTACCATTTGTTTTAATTCGTCTGATACCGCGCTATAACCTATTCC
>JAHPYY010000029.1 GCA_019058515.1 Promethearchaeota archaeon | reverse complement strand
TAATACTCCTATAAAACCGAGATAAAAGATTATGGAAAACGCTACAAGTTGTCTTCTTTTTTTTTCCTCCTTTAAATAAAAGATCCTCTTTATATTGGTAATTTTATATCTTTTCAGGAAGTATTGTAAGTTTTTATTAAAATAGAAGAAGTAATAGGTTCTTGTAATGAAACGGTGGTTTACCAAATTAAGAGTTATTCTTTTGCTAATAACAATTGAAATAATGAGAACAATTTCAAAAAAAGTCGATAATAAAAAGCGTCCTCTCATAAAATCACCACCAATATATACAATATACATAAGCTGAAAAACAGCACCAATGCTCAAGATAAGCAACTCTTTCTGAACCTTCTTGTAATTAGCAGCTAATAAAAGGCTACAAATAACTACAACTAGAGCAGGAAAAATCTCATATACGACAAAATCTATAATATAGAGAATCCCTAGATGTAAACCGTCTAACAATGTATAATTTCCAATTTTTGCATAGCGTGTGTTTGGAAAAGGAAATCCATAATAAACGATAGAAAAAATTTCCCATAATATTATAGGAAGCAGACCAATGAAAGCTCCTTTAATCTTTTCGAGTTTTTTCTGATTAGAAGTAAAGAATTTATAAGCTAGTATTGGGGCTATAATAAAAAAATGATCTAATCTGTTAAATAATAATAATCCTGACCAGAAAAATAAACTATAATATGATTTTTTATCATTTTCATCATTTTTAGTTAGAACTGATCTTGTTATCATTAAAAGGAGGAAGTGAGTTAAAGATGATTCAAGCCCCGAAGTTTGAAAGTCTAGAAACGATGAACAACTGTATAAAACAATTACGAAAAAGGCGAGTCCAAAATAAAATCCTTTATTATTTTTTGTCATTTCAGTATAGAACAAAATAGTCAACCCATTAAAAAACAAACCAAGGATAATAGCAAAATAGAATAAATCAAATCTAATAACCTCACCAAACGATAATAAAAATAACCATAAAGGATGAGTAAAGCCTTGAACTCTTTCCCCAGCATTATAAACAAGACCGTAACCAGAAATGAAATTGTCTACATATCTAAAAGTTATATACGCATCATCACATATCCATGCAAAATATAACACTAAAGTTGAAGAAAATGCAATTGCGATAAATGTAGTTATACCTTTTAGGCTTAGATGAAAATTCCCTTTTGTCTGGTTATGCATCCTTATAATCGATAACTTTTTGATATTTTAATAGTTATTGGATTGGTTTAAATCTTTTCTCAATTCGTTGTAAAGTATATTTTAAATGAATTATTAATGATATGCATGAAAACATTTAATCTGCTTATTCGATTGAGTCAAATTTAATTTGATCTTGCTTCTCAAAAGGAAATAATTGTTATTATATAGAAGTTGATATTTATAAAATTTATAAGAAATATTTTTATTTAGTTACTGAGATATGTTTTTCACAAAAAATTGCTATAGAATACTTGAACAAATGAAAGTGCTTAATGATACAAGTATTCTTCAATTAAGGGAAATAAAATCATTGCTTATTATAAAAATAATTTTTAAGGATATTAGTTTTTCATATTAAAGTTTATTTAAGTGATATTGAATAAGACATTTAGTTAAATCATAATTTGAGGTCAAAAATACATGTAAATGGTGCATGAAGCACGGTCAAGGTAAAAAGTGGTATATGAACGCTAGGAATTATCAAGCGGATGTGATATCGACTGAAGATGAGATGCGAGATTATTTAACGGAGCAATGGATGAATTTCGAACAAGTATTTATCCGAAAAATTATGGGCTTCTCATCCAAGGATTTGGGTTATAAGCTAAAAATACCAATAATCGGGAGAATTCTAAGAAATAAAGCAGAAAGCATGATCCATAGTGAAAAAAAGCATAGAAATCCCGTCAGAGCAGACGGTCATTTCGGCCAAGTTATCCCGTTAGAAGACGCTAAAATTATAATGTCTAGCTTAGCAGCGGAACCAATAATTTTAAACTACTGCATGTGTAGATGGATGCAGAGAAAAAAAAAAGAAGCGGTCTGCATTAATTTTGGAGTATTATCGGAAGTAATTGAAAAACTTCCAAGGTTTATCCCCGAAGGTAAAACACCAAGGATAGATAGAGAAACCGCGATGCAAAAGCTCGAGGAGTTTAATAAAAAAGGGTACATCGCGTCGGTTTGGTTTCAACCAGTTCCTTACATAAATGCCATTTGTTCCTGTGAGAGTCCAGAATGTGGCGGTTTAACTCTAAGAACCAATTTTAACTTGGACGCCGTTTATAAGGCGGAGTATATAATACATCTTGATCAAGATAAGTGTCAAGGTTGCAAGCAATGCGTTTCAATGTGTCAGTTTAACGCGATTCGCTTCATCCCATCCATGAAAAGAGTTCTTATCGATTATAATAAGTGCTTCGGTTGTGGAGTTTGTAGGCATGCGTGCGAACATGATGCTTTAAAACTCATTCCTCGGGAAGACTTTCCAGGATTTGACGGAATGTATTAGAGGTTGGAAGATAAATGAGTAAAACCAAGAAAAAGAGTCGTACAAAAATTAAAATTGATTATGAAAAATGTGGGGAAAGTGGTAAGGTTGACCCCAGAGATTGTGGATTGTGTTTAAAATCGTGTGATCCTGCGGTTTTTATAATGCACGAGACGATCGGAACCGAAAGCAAACAAGAAAATCCTTATGAACCTCAAGATTGGAGAATTACTCCGATTTGGGGCTCGCTTTGTACAAGATGTTTTAAATGCGTTGAAGTATGTCCAGAAAAAGCGATTTCAATATCTTGGTAGACCGATGTTGTCTCCAACACATATTTTTTTGTTATTTGATTATATAATGTAATTCTAATTATTATAAGTGGTAATTTTAATAAATTCAATTAGTCCGCCTTTTAGGCCATTTACATATAAATCATTGGATGCCTTAAGAAATACGATTAATGAACTCAACTTAAAGATACCTATCTCGTCAAATTTGAGCGTCCTTAAAAATTCAATAGAAATTAAAAATATAACTCTAGCAAATCGATTAACTATCCAACCTATGGAAGGATTTGACTCAGAATTAAATGGAGCTCCAAGTAAGTTTACCCTTAGAAGATATAAAAGATACGCGAAAAGTGGAGTAGGGTTAATTTGGTTCGAAGCTACGGCTATCTCTGACGATTGTAAATCTAACGAGCATCAATTAGTTTTGAACGAAAAAAATATGAAATCTTTTAAAACATTGGTATCCACTGTTCGAAGTCAATGTGATAGCATGTTAAACTCTTTGGGATTCAAAGAACGATCTGCTTTAATATTGCAATTAAACCATTCAGGAAGATATACCAAAAGAGGAAATAAAAGATTTCCTTTAAGGGGTGTGTACAACGAAGTTTTGGACTCACAAAATCCAAATTTAAAAGCAGAAGGAATAGTGGTAGACGATGATTATTTAAAGAATGTAGAAGATCAATGGATAGAGAAAGCGATTCTCGCAGAAGAAGCTGGTTTTGATGGAGTTGACATAAAATCTTGCCATGGCTACTTAATTAGTGAATTACTTGGCTCGAGAACCCGGCAGAATTCAAATTATGGGGGCCAAGAGCTTGAGAACAGATCTCGATTGCTAATCAATATCATAAAAAGATTAACTAGCAAAATAAAAAATTTAGACTTTATAATTACAACTCGATTTGGGGTATACGATGGTTTTTCCTTTCCTTACGGTTTTGGTGTAAAGAACGAAAAATGTAAAATTTTTCCCACTTCACAGGATTTAACCGAACCGATTAAAGTTCTAGAATTATTGCGCCAACACGGAGTAAAATTAGTTAACCTATCGGCGGGGGATCCTCATTATAAGCCTTTCATTACCAGACCCTACGATGTCCCTGTGCAGGGAGGTGAGAAACCACCTGAACACCCATTGTTTAGTTTAAATCGATTAATTTTTCTTACTTCATTGATTAAAAACCATTTTCAGGAAAAGCTTACAATAATTGGATCAGGGTATTCTTATTTTCGACAATATGCAGGGAATGTAATCGCAGGATTAATAGCTGGGAATAAAGTGGATTTAGCCGGATTTGGAAGGATGAGTTTTGCCAATCCTGAATTTGCGTCTCAACTTTTTCAAAATGGCGTAATTGATAAAAATAAAGCATGTATAGCCTGTTCTAAGTGCTCACAATTAATGAGGATTGGAGAAAAAACGGGATGTAGTATACGAGATCCCATGTATAAGAAAAGTATTAACAATTAATTAAAGATCGCTCCGTTCTGAAACTCTTTCCATATAGATTCAAACCATGTTTCCTCTTTAGGTATCTCTCGAACACTTTCCCAATCAATTTTAATATTATCATTAACAAATTGAATAGTTTGAACCTTATCCTGGAATCTATTATTTTTCTTTATAAAATTAAATTGATTTGAGAATCCTGTAAGGTTCACCAATGTTTCGTTGCTCTTTATCTCTGAGTTCGGTCGAATAAGCAAATAACTCCCCCTACTCGATCCATTAATTTCGTGATAATTTTTGATTGAATTTAAAATCAGGTGAAGCATAAGAAGAGCGTCTTTTAGCCGAAAATATTCAACCAAATCCTGAAAGTTGCTAATATTTATGATATTTTTGAGATTTTTATATAAATCTCTTGTTTTCTGAATACTCGATTGTATATTTGTTATTGGCCGTAGTATTCCGCAAAATTTAGAACTAATGTCTTTAATTTGCTCCCATATGTCTCTAGGTGATAGTTCTTTTGGTATTTCTATTTTCTTCGTTATTAGCGAATTTATTTCCGAATTTAGCTCTCGAAGCAATGAACTAGCTAATTTCCTAACCTCAAGAGGTTCTTTGGGGCGTTTATTATATACATTTCCAATTTTTTGCGCAGCTCTTAATCCTCCAACTTGACCCGAATTAAGAGCTGAGCCTCCAGGCCTGTGAACTCCGTGACTTCCGTTGATCTCGCCAATTGCAAATAAGTGTTTTATTGAGGTTTCCCACCATATATCTCCTTTAATACCTCCATTTAAGTGTTGATTACACACTGCGATTTGAATAGGTATATTATATAGATCTATCCCATGTTTTTTATAAAGAGCAATGGCTTCTTTATTCAATTTACTTAACCTGTTAATCGGTAAATCTTCAACTGCATTAGAATTTACTAAATACTTTTTTACATGGTCATCTAAGACATCATAATCATATTCTTTTGGATTTTGCCTAAAATCGATGAACACACGCCTTTTTAAATTTTCCGTCTCATTATATACCGCTAGATCAATTAAAGAGGACCCATAGTTTTCTAATCTCATTGAATTAAATGGCCATTGATATCCCTTCAAGAAGATAGCCGTTGATAAACTATTAAACGAGGGAAAATAGTCATTGAGAAATTCTACTTCAACCTTCTCGTCAGATCCAATTGAGTAGTATCTTGGAATTACTTGCTGATAAGAACCAGAAAGATTCCATCGAAAGTCGATCGATGCTAAACCAAATTGTGACTCGGTAAGGTTTTGGAAAACGCATCCCGCTTCAGCTGCCAGTATTGAAGTTCCATTGTGAGAAATTGGATACACGGAATTCTTGTATATTTGAGCTGGTCCTCCTGTAGCGAGTATAATGTTTCTACCTCTAAAAATTGCTAATATTGAATTAATCTTAAAACTGTCGTCTATAGTACCGAAATCTTGATTTTTGAGGCAAATTACTCCACAAATTTCGGGAGTTGGGCAGTAATAATTTACGATTAGTTTAATAGCGTAGTGATTATCAAATATTGGTATCTTTTTCCTATTAACTTCATTAAGTAGATGCTCGCACATTATTTGAGATGTTAACGGTCCTGCAGAAGTAGCTCTTTGTCTAGGATCGTAATCTGTTTTATAACCAACATAAGAACCGTAAGAATCGTGAGGAAACGGAACACCAAGGTGAACAAGGTGAAAAAATTCTTTAACTGAATTAGTAGCCTCAATTAAAGCAATATCACCATGCATGGCACCACCTTTGAAGAGATCTACCGCCATTCTATACGGAGAATCAAGTTGATCCCCTGTTATTGATAGTTTATAGTAGGTTTGTTTATCTGAACCTGTGTTAAAAGAAGTTCCTCCTTTAAGATTATCAGTAATAATAGCAATCTCTTCAGTTTTTATTCCGTATTGTGAGAGGTGCAATGCACAATTCAGTCCTGCCGCTCCAGAGCCAATAATAATTGAATTAAAATCCTTGATATCAAATTCTATTGAATGTTTTTCTTTAGATGTCATTTTGGTTTTATATAGCGATAGATATTATATATTTTATTTACTTTTAAAAGAAATTTCCAAACGCAGTAAAAAGATACATCTCTTTCAGGTTAACGTAAACAAAATCCACATTTACCAAATGATTGAAGCGTTTGCTTCCAACAGTGTTGGTGGTAAGGGCGCTCGCAATGAGGGCAATAAGTGTAACATGCCTGCTCCTTAGATGGGGCTGCAATCATTTTATTGCATGTCGGACATTCGACACGGTGACAAATTACACAGGATATAACTGAAACTTCGAAAATCTTCTCAGATAAAAGGTTGAAGAGATCTATAAGATATTTAAAAGGAGTCCACTCGTCGTAAAAGGACTTAAATGAATCTTGGAGCTGATTTTTTGTTTTTTCGTGAGAATCGATCTCGAATTTATTTAAAATATTAATAGTGGGCATCTTCATCGGGTATTCGATTGGTAGTATAATTTCAAATTGAAATTTTAAATCCTCGGTTTTCATTTTTCCCTTCATCTCGATTTTAATCGACGATGTTTCGGCTATATATTCAATTTGATTGTAATGTTCCTTGAGTAAATCGATTTCAAAATTAATTCTTGAATTTCTATCAATTAGCCAAGATATTTCTCTCACAATCTCTACCGATTCGCTTACACCTGGTTCCCAGTCTTTATAAGATTTCAGTTGGTTTACACTTTTTCCAATACTGTTTTGGGTTTCTATTGGAAGATTAATATTTGGTTTGTTTGGATGTGGACTTAAATCTATTTCAATTGTATAGCTTTTAAAACCGTAGGTTAAAATGTGGACTAAAACCTTATAAAATTCATCTGGTATAGCCTCATATCTAAATTCGTTGTTAATTTTTCCCAGTTCTTGCTCCAATTCTTTTAAATTCAGCAATTTTCTCTCTAAATCATGAATAATTTCTACAATTGATGGAGGATTTTTCTCATTCCATTTTTTTAGAGATGATAGAGACTGAAATGGGTCACCAATAAATTTTTTCAAACTTTTTGGTAAATTCAAGATAGGAGCTTTTGGATAGTCTTTAAAATTGAGATTTATAACGAATGTTTTTGACAATGTTATGGTTAAGTATATGTTAACATTGTAAGGACTCGGTCCCACTTCATCGTACGAAAATTGTTGTTGCAAAAGCATCAATTGGTTATCAGCTTGAAGATTTCCCCCGCTAAAGGTAGGTGTTATGTATTCATCTGTAGTCCTTTGAAGGGTAGTCTCCTTTGAATTGTAAAACAAATGGTCTAGTTCATAGTCAAGATCAATAATTTCCACAGAATCTGGTGGAAATGCATCTAGATCTGGAGTAATATATTCACCTGTATCTTCCTCAACAGTTTTATTACCTTGTAGATAATCAGACTCTGACTCATGTTTTTCAAACTCGTTCACTATAGGCTCCGAAATAATAGAAGGCTCTAAAATGTTAACGATTATGTTTTTCAATTCGTTAATAACTTCCAAAATTTTTGAAGACTCATTCCAATTTCTTATAGTTTTTAACTCTACATCTCCTAACAATAGCTTTAAATTTTCGTGAAGAGTAAGCAAGGGCGCTGATTTTGGATAATCTATAAGGAATTTTATTTCCACTTCATATTTAGTACCTTTATCCTCGTACGCAATTCCATAAAGGTGAGAGATATCTCCAGAAACCATCCAAAAGGAGTAATTTTTGGCAAGCGACTGAGCTTCCTTTAAAATGAACTCTTGATTCATATATTTTCTTTCAGTGGTTTGTTTAGTATTTCAATAAATGCAATATTTTTATTCTAATTTATTTATTTCTTATAATAGCCTATAATCACTTAGATACGACCTATAATCGATGAATGTGAAATCCACCGTCAATCCGAATAATTTCACCAGTAGCATAAGGGATGTTACCCTTCACTATGGTTGAGACGACACTAGCTAGATCTTCAGGAAAACCCCACCGTCTAATCGGGATTAATCCTCCGTTTATCATTTGATCGTATTTTGCTTCTACTGCTTCCGTCATGCGAGTTTTTATTATTCCTGGTTGAATTTCGAATACAGGAATATTGTATTCTGATAATCTATGAGCAAAAAGCTTAGTCATCATAGTGATTCCAGCTTTAGAAATGCAATAATCTCCTCGATTGATGGATGATGTAAAACTAGATATAGACGATATGTTAACAATACATGGATTATAATTATCAACTTGGCTTTCTTTAAGTTTGATCATCCAATTTGAAATGGTTTGAGTAAGGAAGTAAGGACCCTGTAGATTGGTTTTTATTACCTCTTCAAATGATTCTTCTGAGGCTTCGAGAATATCTTTCCTTTCAGGAGGCGCAATCCCTGCATTATTGACTAGCACATCAATTCTATTGAATTTTTCTTCGATTGATTTAATAAGCACTTCTCTATGAGAGCTTTTAGAGACATCTGCTTGAACATATAAAACTTTATCTTCATAGTTTCCTTTAATTATAGTTTTTAAATCCATTAAGTACTCATTAGTTAATTCTCTCGTAGACGCACCATTAACAACTAAGGAATATCCATTTTCAGCTAATTTAAGAGCTATAGCTTTTCCAATACCGTGTGTACTCCCCGTGATTAAAGCAATCTTATTGACTATGTCTTTCATACTTGTATTTAGTGTTTATCTAATAAAAAGAATTTACGGAAGATCAAAATTTCTTTGATATTTAAATTATTCAAATTCAAAGCTTGTAAAAATCTTAAAATTCAACTAAATCTGCGGTGTTGTACAAGTAGGTATAATAGAATGTTGAAGCGGCTCCAAACGCAATATAATCCGTTACAATTCCAAAATACGAGGGTTTTTTAAAAAATCTTTGAGATAAAATGATAAAAGCATCCTCACCCTCGTCAATGATGACAGAGCTTCCAAAAATTTGGTCACGGGATTTTATTTCGCATAAATCTGCGTATTTTGTTTCTAATAATTTTTTAAACTTTGAATCTTCAAATGCAACTACTTCGACTAATAGTTTGAGATCCGTTACGCCTCTCGCTCTTGCTTTTTTTACGTCCTCGTAGAACGCGTCTAAAAACTCGTAATCTGTACAGGAAATATAAATTGAAGTAGTAGACAT
>JAHPYY010000028.1 GCA_019058515.1 Promethearchaeota archaeon | reverse complement strand
TCCGTTTTATCTATGATTGGTTTGACTAAGAGGTTATACATTGCATCCAAGACTATCATTGCTTTGGGTTTGGTGGTCTCAATATGATGCAAAATTTCAATTGGCTTGTAGGTTGGATTTATGCCCGTTGGAATAATTCCAAGTTTATTACAGGCATACCAAAAAATTACGTAAGACGGATTATTTGGCATTAATAAAGCCATAACATCCCCCTTTTTCAATCCAATGTCGTGTAGCTTCGTGGCTACCATGTCAATAGCTCGTCCAACCTCCTCGTATGTCATCCAACTGCCAAGATAATATATTAACTTCTCGCTAGCGTATTTACTTCTTTGTTGCTCGAAAAAATGACCAAGAGTTATTTTAGGGAATTCGTAATTCTTGGGTACGGTTTCGTGGGGCCACCATTTCTTAAACCATACTTTTTCCTCGTTTACATACCATTCGTTAGTTATAATCACTTAAATTGTGTGTTTATTGGTTTCTTAATTTATTTCGTTTTTGCAGAATTTAAGTTTTATCTTGGTGATTGGGAGTTAATTGGCACAAAATGGGAATTATGTTTTAGTTGGGTTGATAAGAACCATTTTGCGAAGATAAATAATGAAAGCACACAAAAACAAAAAAGTATTAAAAAAAATTGTAGATTTATAATTTTAGGAGTAGAGTTTTAAAAACTCAGGAAGCTTATTCTAGAATATCATGCTCTCATTAATAGGATGGTTGAATGCTATCTCTTTTCTTTGTGTACTAATTTTTGAGAGCATTTTTGGCTTGTTCTTTGTCCACAAATCTAGGAAAGCTCGAACAAGACGATTAAAATTAGCTGGAATATTGTTAATTTTGGTTGGAATGTTATACTTAGGATATACTATAAATTTCTTCTATTATTTGTTAACTAGTGGGAATTTAGACAATTTACCAATCGTCCCTTTGATAATAGGATTTTCTATTTTTCTGGCAAATTTAGCAGGATCTTATTTTGGGATGGATTTGTGGTTATCCGATAAAATAAAGAAAATAGTCTTATCTATTAATATTCTAGCAGTTATAATTTTAGGGCCAATCTTTCTTTTAAATCCAGAAATCTATTTTACTATTTCAAATTCTTTAATTGCTAGCGAGGAATTAGTGATTTATACTGTTGAGTTTAACATTTTCGTCTTAGTGGTCATGATTTTCATATCTCAACAGTTTTTTTTCCTCGGGTTTGGAGCCTTCTATAAAAGCTTAACTTCTAAAGGAGTTATTAGGAGAAAATACTTCCTTTTAGGATTAGGGTTAGTTCTGGCTGTTATTTCATTACTAGTAGAATTCTTATTGACAGCAATAATTCTAAAATTTTCATTTAGATTCGTATTGTTAGCTACTGCTTGGATGTGGTATTTGGCTTTGAGAGAGGAAAAAATTAAAGAGATAAAACCAAAAGTAAAAGAAGTTAAAATTGAAGGGGATTTATTTAGGTTATATGAAATGAGACCTAAAAACATAACCGAACAGGAAGTTATGTTTCACAAGGAACGCAAATTATGCCTTGTCTGTAAAGGTAAAGTAGAGGGTTTTACTTTTATTTGTCCCGAATGTAGTGCCTTATATTGTCAAAAATGCGCAACAGCGTTAAGTAATCTCGATAATGCCTGTTGGGTATGTTACGGACCAATCAATAAGGATAAACTGGTAAAGAAGACGAAGCCTGATGAACCTAGAGTCGATTTAGAGAAAGTAAAGAAGGAATAGAGTAAAAAGATAAATTACTAGTTTATATTCCAGCTTAGAGATTTTCTTTAGTTACCAATCTATCCTATGTCTTTCTTGATAGAAATAACCTGAAGGAATTTTATCTTCAGTTGCCAGCCATACTGCGGTGTCGGCACCTTCCTCAACGGTCATAGGGGCGTTAGAACCCCCCATATCAGTTTTGACCCAACCTGGGCACATAGAATACACTTTAATTCTCTCAGCTAAAGCGTGAGACAATTGAACGGTTAGCGCGTTTAGTGCCGTCTTCGATATGCTGTAAGCGGGATAACCGGAGTTTCCTTCATGGAGCGAACCAAGAGTACTTGATACATTGATAATTCTAGGATGAATACCTTTTATTAAGAGGG
This sequence comes from Promethearchaeota archaeon, assembly GCA_019058515.1. The sequence goes on along the minus strand of JAHPYY010000028.1, from coordinate 23,441 downwards.
GGATAAAAATTTGGCAAATTCGTAGCGGACCAATGAAATTTGTTTCCATTGTTGCTTTAATTATGTCAATTTCGACCTTAGTAATATATCTATCGTTTTCAAGGGAGATCCCTGCGTTGTTAATTAAAACATCGAGTTTTCCGTATTTAGATTTAACGAACGCAAATGCATCTTTAATGCTATCTGGATCAGTAACATCAAGTTGACAGAAAGTTACAGTAATCCCCTCATCTAACAATCGCTTAACAGCGACTTGTCCCTTTTCCGCATTTCTTGATGTCAATATAACTTTTAGTCCTTTTAGAGCTAGTAGACGACATATCTCAAAACCTATCCCTCTATTTGCTCCTGTGACAAGAACCACGCGATCTTCCATACGATTTATCACTAATATGGAATATTTTAATCAGTCTGATAAAGACAACAATAAAGAAAAATAAACTAAAATATTAATAGTTAGTCTAATGGTCGTGCCCACAGTCGCAACCGCATCTACACGCATCTAGAGGATCGGGTTGGCAACCCGTTTCGACTATTTTGATTTTGAAATTTAAAGCTTTTCCCGCCATAGGATGGTTCAAATCCAAGGTTACAATGTCGTCTACTATCTCTTTTATGGTTGCAAATATTTGATGCCCTTCTCGCGTCTGTAGCAGGATATTCATGCCAATAGTAAGGAGCTCTTTCTCAGGGAACTGATCGATAGATATAGATTCCACGAGTTCTTCTTTATATGGTCCGTACGCTTCGTTTGGATTTAACCGAATATTGTATTCTTCCCCTTCCGACTTTCCTATCACTGAAGTATCAAAACCAGGAATCACTTGCCCTTTACCAACCTCAAACTTCAAAGGAAGACCCCCATTTCTAGAGGTGCTGTCAAAAATCGTCCCGTTGTCGTAAGTACCTTCATATTCGACTTTAATACAGTCTCCTTTTTGGATTGCCATGTTTAACTCACTTTTAAATATTTTGTAAATGTAAATTTGGAACGCTTTAATAGTAACTGGTTTTACCTAATAATAATTGCTACCGAAATTCTCGATTTTCACTCCTCTAATTGCTTCGCACAGAAAATTATTAATAAATTATAAGGCTAGTATATGTATGACTGAGGTCGATTATTACGATGTTGTAAGGCAAAAATTAGTGTTAGGTCCATTAACCGCCCCAAAACACAGAAAAATAATTAAACTAATGAAAGTGTTTTGGAACGAGGAGGAGATCAAGCTACTTTCTCACTTTGAAAGCGCCGATAAATGGAATTCGCTAAAAGAGCTAGTAGAGAAATCAGGGTTACCTAAGGTTGAAATAAAAAAATTGCTTAACAGATCGGTCAATAATGGCACGATTGACAAAAAAGGTTTGAAGTATTGCCTTAAACCTATTTTACCTGGTATATTCGAAAAATACTTCCAGAGAAGCACAGATTCAGAAGAAAATCTCGTAAAAGCAGCCAACCTATATTGGGAAATCTTCAAGGAGATAGCACCTCATGGAAACATGAGAAACGACCCGAATTGGAGAATCTTCCGACCTTTACTACCATTAGAAGCCGAAGAAAAGCTGATCGAAGTAAACGAGGATTTAGACGTAGAATCAAAGGTACTCCCCTACGAGTCCGTAAAATCGCTCATCGATGCGAACGAAGAATTTGCAAGCATCACCTGTCAGTGTCGGTTGATTGGGGAAATGTCCGGAGAACCGTGCAAAGTAGCTCCCGCCGAAATGGGGTGCTTTGTGGTTGGACCCGCCGGAGCAATGATGGTTCAGGAAGGGATTCGCGGCGCAAAATTGATGAACAAGCAGGAAGCAATCGAATTCATAAAAGAGACCGAAAAGAGAGGATTGGTTCACAACGCAGTATTTGATAAAGGATACGAATCATCTCTATTCATTTGCAACTGCTGCTCTTGTCACTGCGGGTCGCTCTTTCCTGCGAAATCCTTTCACGAAAGAGGGGCGTATCCTTCAAATTTTTCACCAAAATTCAATGCTGAACTCTGCACCAAGTGCGAAACTTGCATGAAAAAATGCCCTATGGGGGCAATATTCCGCCATTTTTCGATTGAATCAGATCCCGTTGAAAGGATGGTGTTAAGAGAAGAATTATGTATTGGATGTGGGATTTGTGCGGCGAACTGTCCGTCTGACGCAATAAAGATGGTAAAAGTTCGAAACGAGATCCCCCCAGATAGACAAATGATAGGTAATAAGACTTTCTTAGAAATTATATAACATAAAATAACATATTATTAATCGATTGTAATGTCTGATGAGATTTTTTTAAAGTTAAGGGAGTTTTTAGATCAATTTCCATTAGGATATCCTAAGTCAGATTCGGGTGTTGAAATTAAAATTTTAAAAAAGCTCTTTACTGAAGAAGAAGCAAATATAGCAATGAAGTTAACCCACATTCCTGAAGAGGTAGGGCAAATTGCTAAAAGAGTTGGAATGGAATTTGATCTCTTGGAAGATATGTTGGAAAAGATGGCAAAAAAAGTATTAGTCTTTCGAATGCGAAGAAATAATAAAACATTATTCAACGCCATACCTTTTATGATTGGGTTATACGAATATTCTGTTAAAAAAGTGGATGAAGAGCTTGCTGCGTATTATAAGGAATATTACGATATCGCATATCAAGATGAAATGGGAATTAGTAACGTACCAGGATTTAAAGTAGTTCCTATCGAGGAAACAATTGACTCTAATACCACACTTTATCCTTATCATAAATTGAAAGAGAGTATTAAAAATGCAAGAGTGATTTCTGTAACAGATTGCATTTGCCGTAAAGAAGCTAGGTTAAATGGAGAAGGATGTGAACGTCCTATTGAAACATGTCTTAGTTTTGGAGTCGCTGCTGAATATTATATCGAAAACGGTATTGGACGGGAAATTTCTGCTGATGAAGCAATAAGTATTATTGAGAGAGCTGATAAAGCGGGTTTGGTGCATGCAGGAGCTAATTCTAAACACTTATCAAATATTTGTAATTGTTGTTCTTGCTGTTGCGCATCTCTGAAAGGAATTGCTGAAAAAGGACTTGATAAGCATAAATTCATGAATGCGATATTTGAATCAATTATAGACGAAGAAATTTGTATTGGCTGTGGAACCTGCATTGATCGATGCCCTGTTGGAGCAATAGAAATGAACGATGTCGCAGTTGTCTCAAGAGTAATATGTCTTGGATGTGGTTTGTGCGCTACAACTTGTCCTGAAGAAGCAATCACTTTGCAATTGAGAGAAGATGGCGAAGAACCTTTTAACAGAGTTCTGGAGATGGGATTAGCAATACTTGCAGAAAAAAAAAAAAAAATTTGAAATTTTTGGTAATTTTAAATTTTAAATTTCCTATTAAATATTCTGAAATATAAAAAGGAAAAAAGATAGGTTATTATTGTGTTATAAATGATAAAATCAATAAAATTAAACCAATTTTATGGATGATAAATAATAGACCATTGCTTTAACCGATAAGTACAAGAAATTGAATTATCTTACATCAAAATTTGATTAATAATTAAAAAAAGTGTTATCGAAGTTTTGCTTAATTTTAAAAAAAAAAAATCCTAATAAATATCTATGGGTAAAAACAGTGATTATATTTTAAGAAATTATTATTGTAAAATTTGCAATAAAGACCACAAAATAAAACTCTCAAAAAATCTATTAAAAAACAAACTTAAAATGCCGTTTCCTCACATATTTCTTCATGGTGAATTAAAAAACATACTTACAACTCTCTATCTAGATAAAGAGCTTCAAATTCGAGGGGTGGATGTCCACGAATTAACAGACGAGGATTTATTCTCAAAAGAACAAGCAATAATTATAACTAAGACCTTAGTTGAAGAAATAGAGAAACTAGCAGAGGAAAATTTGAATTTAATTGAAGAAAACAGAAAGTTAAAGAAAATGCTTAATCAATAGTCTTTCAAGAGGAAATATTACTCAATTCAAAATTTAATATATGTAGAAAAAAATGTAATTAATAATGGAGTAGAATGTATAAAATATTGAGTTAGAACAGTTAAGAGATGACAATTGAGAAGTTTGGAAGGTATAAAATGTGTATATTTGGAGATGGAGGAGTAGGTAAAACAACATTAATAAATCGATTTACCACGGGAACCTATAGCGAAGATTTCAAGATGACTTTAGGTGTTGATTTTCATACAAAACATGTGGATATAAGCGGAATAAAAGTAAATTTGCAGATATGGGATTTTGGGGGGGAACATCAGTTTAAAAACCTTTTACCTAATTACATAATAGGTGCTTCAGGTGGAATTTTTATGTACGATATTTCCAGATTTAATAGTTTAACGGACCTTGAAGAATGGTTAACAATCATAAGGAAAGGATTAGATAAAGAGAGTGAATATATACCAATATTACTAGTGGGAGGAAAGTCAGATCTAGAAGCAGAAGGAAAAAGAGTAATTCAAGCAGAGTTTGCCGCAGAGTATGGGAAGAAGCATAATTTATTTGATTTCATTGAGTGTTCCTCTAAAACTGGTGAAAATGTTGAAAAAGTATTTACATTAATCGCAAGGAAAATGATGGCTTTATCAGGATTACTATAGCTATGTATAAGCTTTTTAAGGTATGAAATTTATATGAACTAACAAGAAGATCCATAGAAATTCTCTGTATCTCTAAATTAATCGTGTAGAAAGGAGGGAATTTTTCCTATTTTGTAAATCATCGAAATTATTCTTAGAAAATTTTTATTAAAACCTTAAAAATTGGACTCCAGAACATTAATAACGATTTAGGGGATAATATTACATAGACCAAACAATCGATTGTTTGGATAACGCAAAACCATCGAAAAATGAAGAAAAAACAACTAATTAAAAGGAAAAGCGATACAAAAGATCGAATTAGAGATATTGCTATCGATCTCTTCTCAAAGCGAGGATATAACGGTGTTTCGATGCGAGATATTGCTCGTTCAGTAAAGATTCACGAAAGTTCCATCTATAGTCATTATTCGGGAAAGGATGACATCATGGATTCAATTATTTCATTTTTAATTAACGAATTCAAACCTGAAACTGACAATATCCCTTTAGAAGATTTACTCGATAAGTACGATCCAGAAATGATAGTAAAAAATGCTATTAGTACCATGATTGAGTCGTTGAAGCGTCCACACATTCGTAAAATTCTAAGACTCATGTGGATTGAATTGTATCATAACGAAAAATTCTTAGATTTCTTTAAAAACCAATACATAATTCCTACAAATGTGTTTTGGAGTCATTTGTTCCTAAAGATGATAGAAAAGGATTTAATAATAGATTATGATCCTAATATACTGGCAAGAGAATTCTTTAACCATTGTATTTACCTGTTTTTCGAGTGTTTTGTGGTAAATTACGACGAGAATTCGTACGAGTCGTTAATTGACGAGTTAAATGAAAAAGTATCCGACCATATCAAGTTCATCTTTGATATGGTAGGAAAAAAGGGGTGATAAGATGCGAACTGATATATTTTTCTTCACGGGCACGGGAAACTCACTGGCAGTTGCCCGAGATATATGCAGAAAATTGAAAGGGAATTTGATTTCAATTGCTTCGAGCATGGAAAGCGAAACTATAACCATCACAGCAGATACTATAGGCATTATATTTCCAGTCTTTTACGCAAATATCGGGGGCGTTCCACTTATCGTAGAAAGATTTGTAAAAAAGTTGAGGAACCTCGCGTCTAAATACATTTTCGCGGTATGCACTCACGCTGGAGGTCCCGGAAGAACTATCGAAACCATGAAAAAACTGATTAAAGATCAGGGCGGAACGCTTGCATTAGGATTCAATGTAAAGATGGCAATCCCTTATTCTGTGAGTTTAAAAATGAAAAGAGTGTTATTTCATAAAGAGTTTGATGCAAAGGAAGAAATTTTAAAAGATGCGGGCAAACAGCAGGAAGTTTACGATTTTTGGAAGAATAAACTCGAAAAAATAATCAAACACCTAAGAAATCATGAAGAGGGCATATTTGAAATAACTGGAGCGTTAATTAAAGCGATCTCGTCTCCCTTTCTTCCATTATCCAATTATATATTTAGATTACATTATAAAGAGTTGGCAGGAGTATCCAGAGAGGCGCGAATACATAGTGGAGATAAATCGTTTAAAGATCTAATCAACCTTGCTGATAATAGTTTTGAGGTAAACGATAACTGCAATGGATGCGGTATTTGTACTCGAGTTTGCCCGGTCGAAAACATAAAAATGGTTAATAACAAACCGGAATGGCAACATCGCTGCGAGACATGTTACGCGTGCTATGTATTTTGTCCAAATGATGCGATTCGAGGAGAAATCGTAGCGTACAACAAGAAGTATCATCACCCTGAAGTTAAAGTTATTGATATGATAACACAAAAATTAATATCCAATATGGAGTGTGAGTAAATGGAAAAAACAAATAAATGGTTGTTACTTTTTGGAATAATTCTTCTTATTTCACTTGTATCTGGAGGTACTGCTGCAATATTAGTGACTGGATTTATCTACGATATTATTTACGCTGTCCATAAGGTATCATCAGTGATAACAGCTATTTTGTTTATATATTCAATACGATTTTATAAAAAAAACTAAACATTTTATTTTTTCAATTTTTTTTGTTTCTTTTATTTTCATTAAGAAATATTAGAAATTGTCATAACTATAAGAGTTTAGAATGAAATAAAATTAAGTGAAGAAGGATTTAGGCAATAATTTTCACATAAAAGTCTTTAATTTCTCGGCTATTGATTCTGTGTTGTAATCAACCAATCCGAGGTTTACTTCAGAACCAAAGTGTACTACTAATAGCAAGTTGATAAAATTTCTGTAGGATACAACTCGCTCACATACTTTTTGGTTGTTTGCTAATGTATACAATAGTTGAGGTACGTCAAATGTTCCCGTTAAATATCTTATCTCGAGCTCCTTCATTACTCTTGGTAACAATTCTTGAGTTAATGAGGAGTATATTGTTGTTCCCATAGTAGTAAGTAAAGCGGCCCCAATAATCTCTTTTTTAGATTAGAGTTCTTATAAATACGATTTAACCTTCGAATATAATCCTTTTTCCGGAACTTGATGCATTTCCTCTTCCGCCATTACTATGGATTCTACTTTCATATCAAACGCCGGGTTATTGATTACTTCACTATCGATCTCATCAATTACATTTAAAAACATTTCAAAAAACATTGAAATAATAATTGTAAGTCTCGCTCGAATAAATAAAAGATTCTCGTTCGAATCAGCAAGTAAAACGAATATAAATCCCCTCACTTTCTTGAAAACCAATCTCATATCTCCCATTTCTAATATGTCCAGTTGCTTCGATATCACTCGATTTGAGAAGCTTAAAATAGCAGAATAAAATGGAGTAATTAAATCGACGGGAAGATCTTTATATTGGTTTGTAGTTTGCGTACTATACATGTAGACTCCGCCTTCTTTAAGGATAAATAACGAATGAATTTTCATTGATTTTTCTTAACAATTTGTATTTACTTATTGGAAGTGAAAATATTAAAAATAAGGATAATTTTATAGTGAGAGAATTAGAGCTTAAGCAAACTGCAAGGATTCTAATTTTAGATATTGCTTATAGATTTGTTTTGGATCACCAGCAAATATATTTTTGAATTTCGGCTTAAGTATAGAAGTAATAATTACTGCAACGATTCTTTTAGAAATACCCAATTTTATATCGTAATAATGTTTCGCTTCATCCTCCAACCATCCTTGATCACGCCAATATTTATAATCTGCGTTGGTTTCATCTATGGCTACAGTATGCAATAGTTTCCTTACTCTAAACGCAAGAATTTCACTTAGTTTTGGTTTGTGATATCTTTGGCCGTTTAAAGCTTTAACGAACGACTTGCATGTTTTTCGAATTTTTTTTATTATCTTTTCTTCTACTCCTCCATAAGGAAGCGTTCCCAACTCTAAGTGAGCCGCGAAATTAAATCCCCACGAGGTAGCTACTTCCTCGAAATACTTAGTAACCATTCTTGAACCCATAATTCCATGATTACACACCCCAATTGCTATTTTTCCAAAAAAGTAGGGCATGTGAAACACATATGCAAACCTGTCAAAAAAATTTTTCATAATTGAAGGAACATGTAAAGCATAAAGAGGAGCCATGAAAATAACCCCATCCGCTTGATCCATCATGTTAAAAATTTCGTCTCTATCGTCGCTTTTTACTGGACACTTATCCTCACCGTAAAAAAAACAATTACAACAGCCTCTACACGAATTTAAATTTACATCCTTTAGGAATAAGTACTCAAAATCGACTGCTTGGAGTTTTTTTAATTCTTGTTCCAATTTTTCCATAATTATGGTTCCATACCCTTTTCTTGGACTTCCCATTATCGCTAATACTTTCAACTTCTTCTCTTCAAAAAATACTTTTGTTAAATCTACATAGAAATTAGTTGTATTTAAATGATTTATAGTCTATTTTTTATATCTGTCAATCGTATTTTTGTTGGTTCTATTTAGTAAGATTAAATTCATAAAAGGTATTAAAATAATTTTCGTGAAATGAAGCTTTCACGAATAAACAACTATATCCTAATATAAGTTTATTACATACAGGAGAAATACAAAATGTGTATTTTCTCCTAACCAAATCCTTTAAAATAGAGTCGAGTAAATTTGGAACGAAACCTTCATTAATAATGATAAATCAAATAAACCAATCAATAATTAAGGTTTTCTCCTATTTTTATGACTCAAAATATTGTCGATACGATTCCGCGACCAGAATATCCAAGACCACAATTTAGAAGAGATAATAATTGGATAAATCTTAACGGAGAGTGGGAGTTCACATTCGATGATACGAATTGTGGCTTAAAAGAGAGATGGTATAAAGACACTCAAAAAAATAAATTTAACCAAAAGATCGTTGTGCCCTTTTGTTTTCAAAGCAAATTGAGTGGAATACAAGACCAAAGCTTCCATGATGTGGTGTGGTATCGAAAAGAATTTGAACTCACCCCAAAGTTCGACGATAAGAGAATTATTTTGAATTTTGGTGCGGTTGATTATATGTGTAAGGTCTATCTTAACGGAGAGTTTATTGGAAATCATGCAGGAGGATACACCGGATTTAGCCTCGATATCACTGATTATAAAGAAGCAAACAACATATTAGTAATAAGAGTGGAGGATCCTAGTACTGACCTTGAGATTCCTAGAGGAAAACAATTTTGGTTCGAGAAACCAGCCCTAATTTTTTATCCAAGAGTGACGGGTATTTGGCAAACGGTTTGGGTTGAATTCATTTCGTTGGAAAACTACATAAAATGGGTAAAAATCACACCAGACATCGACAAGTCTGAAGTGATTGTTGAGTGCGATATTTATGGAGTTGGGATTCCAGAGTTAGTATTATTGGCTAATATAAAATACGACGATAAAGAAATTGCCAAAGAAGTTATAAGTCTTAAACATCTAGGAGATATTTGTTCGAAAAAAGATAAAAAAATATTAAAAATCAAAGGAGCAAGAACCGAGTTGGAAAATCCAACTCCATTTAAATTTAGGATTTCAGTACCAAGAACATCTCTATTTCTGTGGGACATTGAGAATCCCCATTTATACGACATTGTCTTTAAGCTATATAATTCCGAGTCTATGGAAGTGTACGAAGAAGTTAGCTCTTATTTTGGTATGCGAAAAATCTCTCTTTCAGAGGGAGATCTAAATAATAATAAGCGAGTTTTATTAAATAATGAACCAATTTATCAGAAACTTTTCTTAGTTCAAGGATTTTGGCCAGATGGACTATATACTGCGCCGTCTGATGATGCAATAAAGTTAGATATTCAATACGTAAAGGATTTTGGTTTTAATGGAATAAGAACTCACCAAAAAACATTTGATCCCAGATTTCTTTATTGGTGCGATAAAATGGGTGTATTAGTGTGGGGTGAAATAGGAAATGCATTTCAATTCTCTACTAATGCTCAATTAAGATTGATAAACGAGTTCGTTGCTGAAATTGAACGCGACTACAACCATCCTTCTATTATCGCTTGGACGGTATTGAACGAAGGATGGGGAGTTCCTGGAGCACATAGAGACCAAAGAAAGGGCGAATATACGGTGTCTTTATATCATTTAATGAAATCTTTGGATCCAACAAGATTAATTATCGACGATGATGGATGGTATCACACAGAAACAGATATTTGTACTATTCACTTGTATGAAAAATACGAATCGTTAGCAAATACCTTTAAAGAAGAAAAAGAATTCAAGGTGGCTTCTCCTTTTACTATATATCTTCAACCTTACAAATACAAAAATGAACCAATTATCTATAGCGAGGTAGGAGGAATCGCTTTTGATTTTCACGGAGACATGGAACCTAAAGCTTGGGGCTACAGCGTAGTCAATTCTGGCGAGGATTTACTCCAGAAGGTGGTTAATGTGTTAAAGCTTTTTGATAAAAGGAAGGATTGGATACATGGTTTTTGCTATACCGAGTTGTACGACCAATTTCAGGAAATAAATGGACTTCTAACGATTAATCGGGAGCCAAAATTCGATCCTAGTCTATTAAAAGAAGAATTAAACAAGTTATTTTATTAATACCGATGCTCATTCACACCAAGTTTGTCAAAACATTTATATAGATTTACAACAAACTCAATAGATTAAATTTTTATTATTATAAAGCAAAAAGAATGAATGTAATACTGCGAATGATAATAAGAAGTTAGGAAAGAAGTACAAAATTGCTAATATTGGAAAGCGAAATGTGTTTGTAATAGCAATCCTGGGAATTGCGGGACAGATTGCGTGGGCAATATATTTAATGAAGATGTTTGCACTGAATTTACAACCCCAATTTACAAATATACTAGCCTCGATAATTTTATGATTAGACACCTAAATGTTGATATTAAGCAATCTGATTGGAGAGAGAATCCAATTTTTTCTGATAAATATAAGGGTTGGCCCGAACTTTTAGACATAAAATACTAAGTTGCTGGTATTATATAATTTATTTAAACTTTGAATTTTGCGGATTGTATCTATTCAAAAATGAGGAACTGACACTTCTTCTTTGTAATGCTTCGAATTGCTCAATTTGTCTTGAAGGCGACATTGTAAACGCCTTTTCAATAGCTGTCATAAACTCGATTCCATCACCAGTAATGTTATATATTCCATAATCGCTTTTTTCAATTAATTTAGTTTCAAGTAGCTGAGTTAGATGATTAGATACAGCAGTTTTTTTTAGAAATAAATATTCTACAATAGATCCATACGACTGAGGTCCCTCAAGCAATTTAATTAGTATTCTTATTCTCTTATCGTTTCCTAGGCATTTTAATATAGCAGAAATTGCGGAAAACGATTTATTTAAAGAACTAATTAGATCATCATAAATATTTTCAGATATCATTTTTTACTCGCTTTTTTCTTTTATAGGAATATACCAATCCATTAAGTTATCTGGATTGTTTGGACCCTTCCACCTTTCTGGAGAATATGTTTGCATAATATATGGATAGGATTGTTCATATTTTGAATTAGGAAGCCAATCTTTGAAGATATAGTCAACTCCTTCACCTTTATACCCAGATGTGAAAAAAAGATACTTGGTTCTTGGCAATACTTTACTATACATTTCTAGTGGGAAGAAGTCAAAATTTTTCACTTCTAATCCTACAAACACATAGAATTTCTTATTTTTGCTGTAATCATCAGGCTCAATGTGAATTTCAAATCCATATTCATTACCCACTCGTATTTTATCGAGAAATTCTCTGTACTTATGATATAAAGTCATATAACGATTCCAGGTATTACCTATTTCGTTTTTTTCGCTCCAAGGAGGGTGAGAATGAAAAGGATTGCCGTAGAATATTGCTCCAATAAATTTAAACACTTTATAGTCAATGATCGTAAACTCCAATGTCAACCTGAAATCACTTTCTTACCTTAATATTAATATAGTTTTTTTAGTATATAAGATTGTTCATTTTTTTTAGGTATATGTTCATTAAATTTAAATATGAAAATGATTTTCTAGTATTTACCAACTTATCTGGTTAAATGGAGAAGATGAAAGAAAAAGAATTTAAAATTAAACCGATTGGATATGTTCGAGTCGAAAGTGACAACCCAATAGAGGCAAGATTTTACCTCGACATCAAAGAACAGTATAGATCGGCTCTAAAGGAACTTAATAAGTTTAGTCATGTCATGGTTTTTTGGTGGGCACATAACAACGATACAGAAGAAATACGAAATCAGAAAAATTGGTGCACCACTCCGCCTTACGGTGAAAACGCTCCAGAAACGGGAATCTTTGCCACACGAGCGGAGTATAGACCAAATCCAATTGCACTTACTACAGCTAGTATTGAGAAAGTTGACGAAAAGACGGGGATTGTTAAAGTGCAGGGTATGGATGCGTTTGACGGAACACCAATCGTGGATTTGAAAGCCTACTTCCCAATATGCGATCGAATTCGAGATTGCCACATCGCACCGTGGTTAAAAGATTGGCCCGAGTGGCAAGAAGATGGCATTGTTTGGTGGCAGGAACAAAGTTTTTTTGAAGAGGATTCCTAATAGGATAAATTGCATAAATAGAAATGAACTCAAATTCATTAATTTATTTTTTCGAATTTAATACAAAATAATAGAGAGTAAAAATTATGAGTGTAGAAATAATAGAAATTAACCCAGAGAATGTAGAAGAATACGGATTATTCTGCAAGAAATCTAAGAAAAACGGAAATGGGTACCAGAACAAGGTTAAGTGGTTAAAACAACGGCTTAAAGAAGGCTTGAAATACAAGTTGTTGTGGACATCCGAAGGATACAAGAAACTGACTTCTCGAGGCTTTATAGAGTACATTCCTGGCCAATACAATTGGCGTGGTATACAAGCAGACAATTTCATCGTTATACATTGCATATGGGTAACTGGTCGGGTAAAGAACAAAGGGTATGGCGCGATGCTGCTAAACGAAGCTATAAAGGATGCAAAAGCACAGAATTTAAATGGAGTAGCGGTGCTTACATCGCCAAAATGTAGTGGAGCGCCTAAAGGGACTATTTTTGAAAAAGCGGGATTTGAAAAAGTCGACGAGATGAGACCCTATTATGAGTTATACGCCTTAAGATTGAAAAAAAAAGCTTCATTACCGAAATTTAATCCCGCAAAGAAAGAAAATCTTAAGGCGTGCGGTCAGGGAGTTGTACTTCTACAGGCTCACCAATGTCCATATGTAGAGGACATGGTAGACGGGTTACAGGAACGAGCTGATTCATTGGAAATTCCCTTTCATATAAAGTTGATGAAATCTGGCAAGGAGGCTCAAGAAAACGGAATCAGTCCGTATGGGACTTATGGTGTTGTTTTTAACGGAGAAATGATTTCCTATTGTTTCCCGAGAATAGTATCTGATGTAACTGCTTTAATTAAGAAGTAAATTACGAAAAAAGATTGGTAAAAATTATATGTGTGCTAAAATAATTGATGTAAGCGAAGAAAACATTGACAAGTACGGTCTTTTTTGCAGAAAATCCTACATGAAGGAAGAATGTAATAAGAATAAGGTAAAATGGTTAAAAGAGAGATTTAAAGAAGGATTAAAGCACAAAATCCTTTATGTAAAAGAAAAGAATCGCGAAACCTCACGAGGATTTATTGAATACATTCCAGGAGAATATAATTGGCGTGGAATTCACGCTCCCAATTGGATGGTAATTCACTGTCTTTGGGTGACAGGGATCGCCAAAAATAAAGGATATGGCTCGAAACTGGTTGCTGATGCAATTAAGGACGCGGAGGAGGCAGGAATGAATGGGGTAGTCGCAATGACTGCTGATAAACAAGGGTGGATTCCAAACCCTAAAATATTCAAAAAGCTTGGGTTTGATAAAGTAGATGTACTTGAGCCCTATTTCAGCTTGTACGCAAAGAAAAGTGAAGTTGTTAAGGGCGTTTCCTTGCCTAAGTTCAACCCTATTTCAAGTAATAAGTTAAAAGAATACGGAGATGGAATTACAGTGCTATATTCATACCAATGTCCTTATGTGTGCAACATGTTGCGAGACATAGAGACATTTGCGGAAGAGAATAATATACACTTAAACGCAGTTTCAATGAAAGGTTGTAAAGAAGCTCAGTATAATGAAATCCATCCATATGGCGTATACTCCGTAATTTATAATGGAGATTTTATTAGTTATAAGCCTGGAATGAGGAAAGAAACGCTTGAGAGACTTCAAGCGCATTCAAAAAAATAAGAAAACAAATAAGTGGAAAAAGGATGAAAGAAAAGTATAAAGGTTGGATTGATGGTTTTGGATATCTTGTTGCGGAACAACTTGGGGACGACACTAAGGAAAAAGTATTAAAGCCATGCGTTTCCTGCCAAACTATATCGAACGATAAAGAAATGGCAAACTGCGTGAAAGAAGTAATGGAAAGCTTTGATCAAGTCGTCCCCCAAGAAGAGATGCGCAAAAGTGTCATGGAATCGATGGGTAACTATTGTTACAACAATTTTTTTGCTAAAACTGCAAAGGAAGTGAAGGAAAAAACGAACAGCATCACAGAAGCGATCCAAAGCCTTAACACCATGATGGGAGGAGAACACTTCAAGATTGAAGGCAAAAAAGTCTATTCCACTCTTAACCAATGCTTTTGCCAAATAGGTGTAAAAGAGACGGAAGAACCAATCTCGAAGACATATTGTAATTGTTCGTTAGGATGGATGAAAAGTCTGTTCAAAACGCTATTAGATAAACCAATCGATGTGGAAATTCTTGATTCTATCGTTAGCGGCGGAAAAGCGTGTCGGTTTGTAATCAACTTGGAGTAACTCCCTTTTTTTTCCTATTTATTTTATTTGAATCAAATTGATTAAGATAAAAAAGACAAAGAAAATGAGTAATTCAATTGTTTCACTGGTAAGATCAAATAATCACTATCAAGGAGTTGTGGATTCTCTCAAGAATATTAAGAACGAATTAAAAAGCGTGTTATCTAGTATCGAATCGCTCCTCATCAAGGTTAATTTCGTGGATACGAGAGAGGAGCTTTGTACGACACCTTATGAGTCTGTCAAGGGATTTGTGGATTTCATCTCAGAATTCTACGATAAGAAAATAATCGTGGCAGAAGCTCCTTCTTGGGGTGTTAATATTGATGGGTTTGAGAAATACGGGTATTATAAGATATCAGACCGTTATCCTAATATAGAATTCTTGAACTTAAAAGAAGACAAAAGCGTAAGCAGAAAAGTGGGAGATATCACTCTACCATTTAGCAAGATCATGCTTGAAACTCCTTTTATCGTTTCAATAACCCGTCCTAAAACTCACAGCAGTGTATTGGTCGCTTTAGGAATAAAAAATGTGCTGGTAGGAGCTATCAATGGCGGGACAAACCACAGATACAAGGTCCATAAGGGAATTCACCAAAAACTCTTTGAAATTGCGGGTTTCTTGTATCCTAAATTAGATATTATCGATGGGTTTATCGGGATGGAAGAGAAAGGACCTGTTTTAGGCAAAAGAAAGGATTCTCGGTGGTGCTTATCGTCTTTGGACCCATTAGCTGCTGATAGCTTAGCCACTTACTTGATGGGTTTTGAATTAGAAGATGTGGGGTATTTAACCTTACTTAAAGAAGTATCGATGGGAGAAAGTTTCCCTGGCGGGAAGGTAAAGGTTATAGGAGAGGATCCTAACAAATTATTGAATCCTTTTAAGCCCCATCCTGCATATAAAAAGATCAAAGCATGGAGATAAGTACTATGACTGCAAAGCTCCCAATTTCGAAAGATAAAATTAAAATCAGCGTAGAAAGTTTAGCTTTGGAAATTTTTAATTACTTTAAAGAAATGGGGGTGGACTCCATTTATATGATAATAGTACTAATTGGGGCATTCATGTTTGCCTCTGATCTTTTGAGAGAACTTTCGAAACTCGGACTTAAAATCGAAACTGACATTATATCAGTTAAATCTTATGAAGGCATAAATTCAGGAGAGATTAAAATCAGTGAGAATACATTCCTTCGAAAAAACCTAAACGGAAAACATATATTAATTATCGACGATATTTTAGACACAGGCAAGACGTTAAATAAAATAAGGCACACGGTTTTAAAACATTTTAATCCTAAGACTATAGAATTTTGCTGTTTATTGAGGAAAGAAATCCCGGATAGAATCATGGAATTTCCCGTTAGATTCATTGGATTTGATATACCGAACCAATTTGTTATTGGATATGGATTAGATTTTAATGGAAAATATAGAGAATTACCTTTTATAACAGATATATCCCTCTCGAGTGATGAAGAAATCTTTAAATTTCCAAAGAATTTAAACGTATAGGTTCTTTCTTTCCTCTTTCTATCACAAAAAATTCAGATGATATAGGGTTAAAAGTTTGTTTTAATTCTTGTAGTGCTTTTTTCCCTTTTTCAAACTCGTCACAAATGAAGATGTCTAGGCTTAAGTACCCATGCTCTGGCCAAGTATGAATTGCCGCGTGACTTGTTTTCAAGATCGCTATAGCGCTATAACCATACGGAGTGTATTGATGATGATATACATCTGTTATTGTCAATTTAGCAAGGTTAAGCGCGTCTAGAAAGGATTTTAGAATTTTTTCATTGTCAAGAAGAACACTTTGGTCCGAAAACCTTAACTCGCCTATGTATTGAATTCCGATCGGCCTAAACTGACGATATTCGTTTCCTTTTACTTCAGAGGTGTATATGGGATTTTGGAGTGAGTTAAATAATCTAGGTTCATCAATAATTTGAGCTAATTCCAGATAATACACATGGCTAAATTGACCAATTATGCTAGCTCCTATGTAGCGGTTAAAATTAGGGATTATTTCTTTAATTTCAAACCCGTGGTCTAAAATGGAAGCTTGAATTTCCAAGGATTCCTTAGGGGGTTTGTTTCCAAAGCAGAGTAATAATTTTTTCCCTGTTAATACTATTTCCTCGTTGTTGATTTTAATACTCGTTGTTAAAACTTCCTTTGCTCGTTTTAGAAACAATCTTAATGCAGGATCTGTGTATGGAGGATCCATGATTACTACATCATATTTATTAGTTATGGCTGGAGGGCAAGGATCCCTAAGGTCGTGGCAAATAGTGTTGAAATTTTTTAAGGAGAATTCCTTTTTTGCTTCCATTAAGAAATCCAAAATCCTCTGGTCTATGTCTAACACCATAATTTCCTCGGCTAAGCCCGTCAAACCTACTAAAAGGCTAACGACATCATCGTCGCCTAGAAATATAAGTTTTCTTCCTTCTAAATCTCCTTGTTTTAATAGGTATAAAGTACGTTTAATCAATGTTTCAAAATTAGCGTGAGCTTGGTCCAAATCGAATTTTGGAATCGGACGGTTTTTTATGTAATCCTCGAAGTTTTTCAAGAAGGCAAATTCTTTGGGTATACTTAGATATTCATTCAAGGAATCGCTTTGAAGGGGATCATAGTCAAAATGTAAATATAAGTTTTTTTTAACCCACTTCCTACCAATTTCTCCCAATCTGTTTCTTTTTTCTATTATTCCCGCTTTAACTAGCTCGCTTCTAGTCGCAGCCAGAGTTGGTACCGCAATACCCGTTTTTTGCGACAAAATTTTGTTTTTCAAATTCGGAAAGCGGTACATATTCAATAAAATCGACCTCACGCCTTCTACACTTTCAGCTAGATCCGAATTAATAGCGATTAAAGCCAGCGTTTCCTCTGCTTTAGAATTCATCTTTAATAGACCAACATGAAATATCTAAATTTGTTAATATTACTATTAATCAATAATTCAATACATTTTTTTTGGTTATTTTCTAATTGGAGGGTCATACACAACCTATTAAGATAATTCAGTCCAATTAAATTTCAGGAAAAATTTCATTATGCAATGGGAGATATAAAATTTAAGAAGCTTAGCCCTCAATTATGGTTAATATTAGGAGAAAATAAATCGCGTTTTCCTTCTGGAAATGCTCTGTTTATAGAGGAAAATTCTCATAAAATTCTTCTAGATACTAATCCCGGCGAGCAAATAATTAGCAACTTTTTGAAGGCCCGGTTGGATTTAGAGACTGGGGATATTACGGACATATTCTTATCTCACGCACACTTGGACCATAGTAGAGGATTAGCAGATATTTTCGAGAAATCCGATGCAAAAATCCACGCACACGCCGATACTCTAAAAAGGAGTGTGAAAAAAGCGAGAATTGGACTTTACGCGGGCATTCCAAAAGAAAAAATCGCTAATTTCGTAGGATTTGGAGAATCTTTGGGATTTAAAAATAAAAATTACCCAAATTCCAGATTAAATCCTATTAAAGATGGAGAAATTATAGAATTTGGAGAAATATCCGTGTTAGCGCACGAGACTAATGATCATTGCCTACACATGCTTGATTTCGAAATAAAAAGCGCAGGCACTCGTTATGTGTTGTCTTGTGATTACGATTTCACTCCCTTTCCATTTTATGGTATACCTCAGAGAGGTGCTTCCATAGAAGCTTTTAAAAACGCCACTAAAGAAATTGTAGCAAGAGAATGTGATTATATATTATCTAGTCATAGAATCCAACCTCTTGATATCCAAAATCAAGCAAAAGAACTAGAAAAATACTTCAAGGTGATAAATAACAGAACTCAGAATGTCATTAATATACTCCCCTTGAACAAGGAGGTTACATTAAAGAATGTAAGCGATTTTGTGTATCCCATAAAAAGAATGAAAGATATTAGTTCTGCTGATTACGTCGCATGCGCCGAATCGTGGGATAAGTGGATTCTTCTAGCACATCTCGAAGAAGCTTGGAGATTTGGCAAAATCAAATGTATTGAATCTGGTGGTGATTCATTTCTACAGAGATGTATTGAAGAGAAGCAATATATTCCCGAAATAGTCGATGAATATTTAATAAAAGATTGGGCAAAATCAACCTTGTTGGAAGAACCTCCCTTTTCCCTCCCATTAGAAAGCAAATGGATGAGATTATGATTTTAAGATGTTATATAAAGTCAAGGCTAGCAAAATCATCTTATTGATTTCTATTCTCCAACAAGCGTTTAATAATCGATTCCAAGATTTTTAGGGAAAATTTATATATTTAAGTGTCATAAATGAATCCATACGAAACAAAATCGACTAAAAAATAAGAAATTAGTAGGATTTGTATTCCTACGATCTATTCATTAACAAAAATTGAGGTGTATACATTTGGAAAAAGGACCCGCTATTATTGCAATGGTTGTATGCCTTGTAGGAGGTCTTGTTATCGGTCTTGTGATAGGTATGGCGTTCTTCGCAGCACCAGCGAGTTTAGTTGATCAGATTAAAGCGAGAGGGTATATCATTGTAGGTACCAGTGCAGACTATCCTCCCTTTGAAGATTTCGATACTACAACCCAAGAATATGTAGGATTTGATATTGATATTTCAAAATTGATAGCAGCTGAATTAGGTGTAACCCTTCAAGTCCAAGACATGGATTTTGATTCTTTAATTGGTGCTTGTGCGGCAGGTACGATTGATATGATCGCTGCTGCCATGACTAACACAGAAGAGCGCCGTCAACAGCTTGCTCCTTCTACAACATACATTACAGTTAGCCAAGTAGTAATTGTTAAAGGGGATTCGACTCTTGCGATTGAAGAGTTATCGGATCTTGTCGGATATAAAGTAGGATGTCAGACGGGAACCGTAATGCAGGATGAATTGGAAGCTGCAGGAGTAACCCCTACGACATTTCCCAGAGCAGATGTGCTAATTCAAGATTTGGTTCTGGGAAATATCGATGCTGCTTACGTAGATGGACCTATTTATACTACTTGGGCTAAAACTGAGGACCTTAAAGTAATTTATAGTACAGCTTCTGAAAATCTCGCTCTTTGGTGTCGTATTGACACTCCAGATTTGATGTACTATATAAATAAGGTTATTTACGACGGATACGATGATGGAACGATCGATGATTTAATAGTAGAGTGGTTTGGATGAGCGAAACTCCAGATCTTCCATCTATTTTTTTTTATATTCTTGTTAATGGATTGCCTGTAACTTTAATTTTAACAGGTTTAGGCTTATTAATTGGGTTCATTTTAGGTCTTTTCTTAGCGTTAATGAGAGTTTATGGCTCAAAAGAACTCGCGTGGATTGCAAGCGGGTACGAGAAAGTATTTCGTGGCATTCCACTTTTAGTGTTAATATATATATTCGTTTTTGGTTTTTCATTTTTATTCTTGTTTATTGAACCTCTTTTAAGACCCTTAGTGGGAGTCATTTTGGCACTTGCATTGAGAAGTGCCGCTTATCAATCTCAGATCTTTCGAGGAGCAATTACTTCTGTAAAATCTGGTCAAATGGAAGCCGCTCTGGCTTTAGGGATGACGCGGGGAGAAGCTATAAGACACGTCATAATGCCTCAAGCTTTTAGACTAGCTTTACCTGGATGGTCAAACGAGTATGCAGTTGTAATTAAAGACTCGTCTTATGCGTATGCAGTAGGCGTCATTGAAATGGCAAAAGCAGCTTATAGAATATCCGTAAATTTTCCCGCATTATGGGCGGTGTCTATGGGAATCAGTGCAATAATTTATTTCCTTTTTACTTATCCCGTAACGAGATATTTTGGAGAGACACAAGCTAAGAAACTTAAAGAGTTAGGAATGGGTGGTGGTTAAGATAGTAGAAAAAGATCGTGTTATACAGGTAGTGGATGTGTGGAAAGCGTACGATGATTTAGAAGTTCTCAAGGGGATTTCGTTCGAATTGGCGGAAAAGGAGGTAAAAGTAATTTTTGGCCCTAGTGGTTCGGGAAAAAGTACATTGTTGCGATGTATTAATATGCTGAATCCACCCGATAAAGGTCAGGTGTTCCTTAGAAACCAAGAAATAACTAAATCGGGCGTTAATTTAAATGAAATTCGGTCTAGGATCGGAATGGTCTTTCAACACTTCGACCTCTTTGCACACCTTAAAGCAGTCGACAATATTAGTTTAGGACTTCGTCGAGTCAAGGGAATGAGCAAAGAAGAGGCTAGAGACAAAGCTCTCAAGGCTTTAGAACGTGTTAAAATGGTGGACTGGGCTGATCACTATCCTGCCCAATTGTCTGGTGGACAACAACAAAGAGTTGGGATCGCTCGTGCGTTAGCTATGGAACCTGATGTAATTTTGTTTGACGAACCAACTTCCGCTTTAGATCCAGAACTAATAGGAGAAGTTTTAAGAGTTATGTTAGACATCGCTCAAGCGGGTACTACTATGATTGTGGTGACTCATGAAATGGGATTTGCGAGAGCTGTTGCTTCAGAGATGATTTTCATCGATCATGGAGTTGTTGTGGAACGGGGAACGCCAAAACATTTCGTTGAATCTCCCGAATCTGATAGAGTAAAGCATTTCCTAAATCAAATCGAGGTCTTGTATGGTCGACACGAAGATCTATTAAAGTCGAATAGCCAGGAGGAAATCAAGTGAATTTAGAGGATCTAGGACCACTTGGAGATATACTAAGCATTTTCGGATATTGGGATCACATTCTTTCGGGATTCACTTTAACTATGTGGCTTTTTATGTGGGCTCTCTCTTTCGGATTTCTTTTAGGTTTAATGCTGTCGATACTGCGACAATATGGAGGAGGTATTCTTTCAAGGATATCTACCGTATATATCGAATTCTTTAGGGGAACTCCATTACTCATCCAGCTTTTACTTTTCTATTTTCTTCCGTTTAGTATCATCGCAGTTCTTGAAGCTCAAAATTTGCCTTATATCGCAATCGGGAGGTGGTCGTTTCAAGTCAATTTCACTCTTTTTGACAGAGACATTTCTATTATATTATTGGATCATCGCACATTGATTGGTTTAATTACCCTTAGCCTTAACAGTGCTGCGTATCAGGCGGAATACTTAAGAGGAGCAATGAATTCCGTAGGGACGGGTCAATTATTGGCAGCTCAATCTTTAGGTATGTCAAAAAGATCGGGTATTTACCGAGTTGTATTGCCCCAAGCTTTACGGCGCGTAATTCCTGCTTGGTCTAATGAGGCTGCGTATCTTCCCAAATATACTGTTATTGTGTATTTCATTGGAGTCGTAGAACTTTTTGCCCAAGCGCATTACATCGTTTCACAGACATTTCTAAGTTTGTTGACATACATCATCGTTGGTATCATTTTTCTGACATTAATTTCAGTTCTTTCCAAATTCCTTGATTATATATATAATAAAACTAAGATTCCTGGTCTTTAGTCTCATTAAGTGAACCAACCACAGCTAGAAATAACGAAGATGAATTAGTTAATAGGAAAAAAATGGAAAAAGTTAAGTCTTTGATATTAGGTACTTTTTATATACTTTAACGCTTATCCCTAAAAAGATGATAGTGTAAATCGTAAATCCAAGTATATGAAACAATGAAATAGGTTCACCAGTTAAAATAGTATCAAAAGTAACTACATACATGTAAGTAAAGGGAACCAACTGAACGATGTATTTTAATGGACTCGTAAACATCTCTACATCGATAAATCCTCCACATAAAAATAAAGTGGCTAAGACCACAAATAGCGAAATTGGAAATGTGTAAACTTGCTCAGGAATTACACATCCAAGCATGCATCCGATGATTGATCCTAAAAATAAGGTTGCAATAACAATTCCTAAAAATCCTATTAAATCTGCTGGAAAAGGGATTCCTAACCAAAAAAAGATAATCGATGCGCCTATTAAAAAGTTAAAAAGAAAAGATACTATTGTGGAAGATACCACTTTACCAAATAAGGTTGCGATTTGATTTTCTGGTCTCGCAAGCGCAAGTTCTGGGCGCATTTTGCTTGATTTTTCGCTGAAAATAAACGCAGCAGCAACGATTATTGAACTTGTGAGACACACGAACACTATTGCTCCTGATCCAATGGTCCACATGCGTGGAAAGGTAATTCGGTTAGGATCTGCGTTTGAATATATATATATAACTTCAGTCTCGTTTTTTAAAACTTGGTCGTAATACGCTTTAAGCTTTCTTTGAAAACCAAAGTAAATGTTCTTAAGATAATCTTCGTGAATATTAAGGCAAATCAGCTTTATTTCGATTTTTCCATCGCTCCAATTTCCGTTTTTAACTTGAGCGATAGTTTGCTCAAAATTCTCTGGTAGTACGATCGTCATAACGATGTTTTGATTAATCATTTCACTTTCATACACTTCCTCCGATACATCGACATCGACGATGTGACTTTTTACAAGCGTTTCACCTACAAGGTCGTTATTGTTTAAGAAATCGATAAATTCTTGAGTATTTGGGAGTTTATTTTCCGCTAAAGCCTCGCTTAAATCGTCTTTTGTGGCATAGTCAGGTATTACC
>JAHPYY010000027.1 GCA_019058515.1 Promethearchaeota archaeon | reverse complement strand
GATTAATCTCGATGGAAATATTACTCTACATGGTGATAAACTTAGACTTACTCAACTTTTTTCGAATTTGCTTTCAAACGCCATAAAATATACTAACGAGGGGGGATATATTGAAATTAGATCTGAAATAAAGGAGACAGAAGTAAGGTTTGAGATAGAGGATAATGGAATAGGGTTAGAGGAAGAGGAAATAAGCCAGTTATTTAGTATATTTGTTATGATAAGCAAGAATATCGAGAAATACTCCTATTTCGAAAAAGGTTCTGGACTAGGGTTGTATATCTCTAAAGGAATTGTAGAAGCCCATGGAGGAACAATTGGTGTTAATTCTGAAGGAAAAGATAAAGGTACTTGTTTTTACTTCACATTACCCTTAAATAAAGATTAAAATAGTTGAAAACCAATTTTTGTTTAAAAATCTTCACTAAACCTCTTAACTAATTGAGTTAATATACTTCTAATTGCATATTGATGTGTTAAGTAGCTGCCTAAAATTAACCAAAAATGTCAACATTAATCATAACCGAGAAAAATCAAGCGGCTAAAGCAATCGCAAAAGCACTTGGAGTTCCTACCACTATAAAACATTCGAAATATGTAAATGTGTTTTATCTACCAAAAAGGAATGCTTATGTCATTCCGTTAAGAGGGCATCTTTTAAGTTATAAGAACACAGAGAAGTATCAAAGCTGGAATGCTTCTATTCCTAGAAATATCCTGACAGATCCCGATTCTATAAAAAAATACCCTCTTAATTACGCTAAACCATATATAGCGGTCCTTAAAAAATACGCTAAAATATGTAGTGCATGTGTTATTGGGACAGATGCAGATGTAGAAGGCTGTAATATTGGATTAATTGACGCACTACCATATGTATTAAAGGAAAACTCTAACATTATTGTATCTCAACTATGGCTAAGTTCCCTTCAGAAGAAGGAAATTATTGATAAATTTGAAATCCGAATTCGACCAAAATTTAGTTGGGCACAGGCTGCAGAAGCAAGAGCGATATTAGATGCACTTATAGGCTTTGCGTCAACAAGAGAAATAACGAGAGCTTTCTCAAGCGTGCTAGGGAGACTAAATCAAAAATTTATTTCAATAGGGAGAGTTCAAACATCACTACTTTATCTGTTATATCTAAGGGATCTATCTATTGAAAATTTTAAACCTGAAAACTATTTTACAATTAGTTCAGTTCATAACTACAGTGGAAATCTTTACAAAGGAGTTCACGATTCTAATCCGTTTAAATTGGAAAAGGTTTCTGATGCAAAAAGAATATATGACTTAATACAAAACGAGAAATATGCCGAGGTTAAAGCCAACAATCATCAAATGGTAAAGCGAAATCCACCAGCTCCTCTAAATACTTCGAAAGCATTGGTATTATTGACTAAAAATTTAAATATTAGCGCCCAAACAGCGTTAAATACTATGAATGAATTGTATTTAAAAAAAATAATTACTTATCCACGAACTGATAGCGATGTGTACAAAGGTTCATTTGACCATATTACTATAGTTCACCAGTTTTGTTCCAATCAAAATTATAGAGAATATGCAACGAACTTAATTCGAAATGGAAAATTAACTCCTACTAAGGGAATTAAAGATTTTGGGGATCATCCTCCAATTACCCCATTAAAAAATCTTGATCTAAGCGATTCTAATCTAAAAACAAAAATAGAGAAGGATGTCTATGACATAATATCTCGTCATTACTTATCATTATTCGGTGATCCCGCAATTGAACGGAAACATTTCGTCAAGATTGAGATAAAAGGAGAACCTTTTAATGTAAATTGGACGAATTTGATCAATGACGGTTTTTTATCAATAATTCCCATCTTATCTCCAAAATACGACAATTTAGAAGAAATCACAGATAGGGTATTACCTATAACCAGTATATCAATGGAAGAAAAAAACACTAAACCTGCCCCTCGTTACACTGAACCATCAATTTTAAAACTTATGGAACGACAGAGACTTGGAACGAAAGCGACACGACCCCAAATTTTAAACATACTTCTAAAGCGAAAATTAGTTTTTAAGAAAAAAAATAGGTATTTTATATCAGATTTAGGTAAATTATTGATAAGAAATTTAGAACCTGTCTGGAAACCCTTTTTAGATCCTTCTTTTACGAAAAAAGTTGAATCCTTACTTGAAATGATTAAAGAAGAAAAGAAAAGCTCAACGGATGTGATATCCGAAGTCCGAACTGATTTTTTGAGCTTATTTGACCTTTTTGTAGATAACGAGCAAAAACTAATCGCCAATTTAGCTAATTACGAGATAGAGAATAAAAAGGAAATATTTCATCATAATATCACAGGGTTTATGCTCATGTGCCCAAATTGTTCACAAAAAAAAATGAAGCTTATAACAACGAAAAAGTCAAGGTTTTTCGCTTGTCAGAACCCTTCCTGTAAAAAAACACTATCGTTACCTAAAAAAGGAATCCTCACATTCTTAAAAACAAATTGCCAAATTTGTAATTTTAAAGTAGCAAAAGTTACCCTCACAAAACAGAATAAAACCTTCGATTATTATATGTGCCCGTTTTGCTGGAACATTGCGTTGAAAGAACCTCAACAAAATAGTGGATTTTGTAATAATTGTAAAGGTTTCAAAATTGAAAACGAGAAATGTGTTAGAAAAAATTAAAAATAGTATTTATGGAACCTAAGTGCAGCTCTAGATAGACCCACATAATTATCTGAAATTTTGTAATGCATTTTTCCGTTAACAACTTTTTTCTCTAAATAATTGTCTCTTCCTAAAAACGAGTTTACTCCCCTAGTTATTGTACCTAAGGTTACAGGTCCTAAATATTTCTGTTGCTTTTTTCCAATTCTAATCAATTCCAACTCGGAATGCCATTGTCCATCTAATAATGCAATTAAAATCTTGTTCTTGACTGGAGCTTTAATTTGTTTGATT
Source organism: Promethearchaeota archaeon (assembly GCA_019058515.1). The sequence goes on along the minus strand of JAHPYY010000027.1, from coordinate 1,791 downwards.
AAATTAAACATATTTGAATAATCGGGCTTATAATATTTTTTCAAAACTTCCGCAGAACTAATCGAACTATTATCTAAATTTTCCATTATTCATTACGTTATTTTATACTTATATGATCTAAATCAAATAAAAAAATATATAGAAAACTATTACACAGATATTACATGAACTGTCGAGATGGCACTGAATTAAACGCTAAGTATTCATAAAATATTCTCTGGAATACCCTCGTTAAAATATTTAGCTCTCGTTATCCATCTTTCGGAAAATTCAGGTATAGTAGCTAAAATAGAACCGCCTACCCAAACTGAATAAGTTCTTTCTCTTGGTGCGATAATTCTTATAAATTGTTCGGATCTCTTCCTACGGATTAATTCTAATTCGAGCTCCTTGTGTAATCTCGCTTTCAAATTGGGAAACATTGATGACCCCCCTGATATAAAGATATTGTTTAATAAGTCTGGACGGATATCAATGTCACATTGATCTATTGTATCCAAAATCTCTAGTGCAAGCGATTTCCCTTCTAATTCCCACGAAGGATTAAACAAAAGCTCTGGTACAATAAACCTTTCTTTGCTTAGAGTGACTGTCGATCCATCTGGCATTGAATATTGTTTTTTGTATTGTTCGCTCCGTCTTAAATCCTCGTTGTAATCTAAAGACACAAAACAAGCTTTTTCTTTTAACGCTCGAATTAATTCTCGGCTAATTGAGGAATCCGTCGAGAATCCTAGCAATTCGTGGGCGATTTTCTCCATGTATTTAGTTAAAATTTTTCCTCCAATGTCCAGAATTCTTACTGCGTAATTTAAAATGAAGCCTTGAAAGATAGGAACAATTCTCGTGCTACTATCACCAATTTCAATAACTAACCCAGTCTGAAATCCCCCGGAATAAAGCGTACAGAGCGAATCAATAACGGGATAAAAGGCCATGCATTGATAGTGCTCGAGGAAGAGCTCGAATATCCGCTTTAAATCGTCTTTTGGGAATTTTGGATGCGTAGCAAACAATACATTTACTAATGTGGGTTCTACTCGAAGAGAATAAAACGCATAGTCTACAATCTTTTCGAAATAGTCCCAATTTATTATTTTTCCTCGATCTATAGGATAGTTTATCTTATACAAGCCTACAGATTGGATTTCCTCCCCAACATACAACTCTTGCTTTGTTATAGCCCCGTATTGAAGATTTTGATATTTAGGCACTCCAACAATCGAAAAAAAGACCTGAGAAGGAAAATCTTCTCCTGCAAATCCGACTTTAGAAGAATATTGCCCTATATCAAGCACCACAGTGAAGTTCGGCATGATATCGTATTTAATCGCTAATTATATATAGTAATGGTATAGCTTGTTTATCTTTTTTTTCTTGTTTTAAGAGATTATACCAATATTATCCGTAAAGGGGTATATGTTGTTTCTGGAATAAAGCCTTCACCGAATCTAGAGTTTATCTCGTTTCCACGAAGAATTGCAGTATCTTCAGCCCAATCTAACACCCTTTCTAAGACTTCTTTCTGCGAAATATAAATCTTGTCAAATATTTCCCGCTTTTTTTCCCAATAATTCTCAATATCGACAATTACAAAAATTTTCCCTTGAGTATATTGGAATTTACATGAAGGTGATTCGTAATAATACACAGCCATAGGTTGCCAACCTTTACCGTGTCCTCCATAAGCCTTGCCGGTAGAACAATGATAAATTGCCTCTCTACAAATTAACGATAAATTCCTATGAACCCTATGAAAATCTGTGTGATGCGGAATAAAAAGGACATGGG
>JAHPYY010000026.1 GCA_019058515.1 Promethearchaeota archaeon | reverse complement strand
ATTGGGTTCTTGGGAAAGTATTCTCTTCCCAAATTTGCTAAAATTTATCAATTGTTAATCATTAATAAAGCAGGAATACCCGTTTACCAATATAAACTACTTGAACATAGAAAAGTGTTGGATTATACTCTATTTTCCGCTGCATTAACTTCTATTTCGATATTTTTTAAGGAATTAATACAAATAAAATCTTCTATAAGAGAAATCAGTTTTGATGATTTTTACTTTCTTTGCTCGTTTAAGCCATTTAGAGCAAACCAGAACATTCCTGCGTATTCTTGCGTGCTTGTTTCTCAAAAAAAATCTTTATTTGTACGAACAGCGTTTAAACGATTTGTTAATCAATTTGATAACAAGTTTCGAGAAAGTATAAGGGATTTAAAGGGAAATAAAATTAATTCTGAAGGTATTGATAGTTTAGTGAAGAAGATTTTTATGGCATGAGTTTTTATACATTTATCTAGGAATCCGGTCATAGATTATAAGCTAACTTTCCTGAAGGACATGTCCATTAAGTGGTTTCCATCCGAAGTGTAATTATAAAAAGTAAGAGTGTTATTTTCGTATTCGTAGGCGAACCATTCCAGTTCTGTGGAATCCGTTCGTAAAAACACTGCTTTTTTGTCCTCAAGTTCTACCAAGAATAATTCAAGAGCAGTATCTTTTTCCTCCCATGGAATAAGATTTTGGTCAAAGTGTCTTAACCGCATGCATATAAGGTTGTTTTCAGATATAATTTGGAGTAGCTCGTAAACTACTACTTTTCCTTCTCGAATTAGTTGAAAAATTCCCATTATAGAATTAACTTCAACTTGAGACCAAAATTCTTGGTAAATATGTTTATTTTCTCCCGTACCTCCGATTGCTTTCCAATTTCCAGACATAAAGGATAATTCAGATACATTAATTCCTTCGAGAGGTTCAGTTAGAAATTTAAGCGTCAATTTTAGTACCTTTTTACCATTTCATAGGATTTTATAATATTATAAAGGGTGTCTCTTTGAGCTGGTATTTTACCCGCATTTGTAATAATTTCAATTATTTCGTTTGGAGATAAGAAATCCCCATATTCTGCTCCCGCGCTTTTTGAAATGTTCTCTTCCATCAGAGTTCCGGAAAAATCGTTGACCCCGTAATTAAGAGACACTTGGGCAAATTTTGGACCCAACTTAACCCATGAACATTGAATATTATCGATATAATTATTAAAATACAGACGCGCAACACAGAATAATTTCAAATCATCCATACCGTAACTTGGCTTTAGAGGATTGCTTTCTAAATTAGATAAGACGGGATTTTCTTTCACAAACGGTAAGGGTACGAATTCAGTAAATCCATTAGTTTGTTCCTGAATTTTCCTAATAACTTCTAAATGCTTCACTCTATCGCTCAAATCTTCGATATGTCCGTACATTATTGTAGAAGTGGTGGGAATTCCGAGCTTATGGGCTATAGTGATTATCTCTGTCCAATGATTTGTCGTAATTTTATTTGGACAAATTATTTTTCGAATGTCATCTACTAAAATTTCAGCTGCAGTCCCTGGAATTGAATCTAATCCTGCCTTTTTCAACTCGACCAAAGTATTTTCGATGGAATTATCGTACAATTTCGACATAAAGTATATTTCTTGTGGGGAAAAAGCATGAGTGTGGATTCTTGAATCTATCTCCTTTACTATTTTAAGAACTTCAATGTAATAATCGAAATTTAATTTAGGATTTATACCGCCTTGAATACACACCTCACTGCAACCATTATTTTTAGCTTCAGCGACCTTTTCTTTTATCTCTTCTATAGATAAGAGAAATGCTTCCTTTGACTCAGAAGAAACGCTAAATGAACAAAATTTACACCTTTGATAGCACACATTAGTGAAATTAATGTTGCGGTTGACTACGAATGTAACTATATTGTGCTTCTTTTCATAGCAAATTTTGTTTGCAACAGCTTGTAAAGCTATAAACTCCTTTCCAGTAGTTTTCAACAACTCTAAAGCTTCTCGGGAGCTTATTTCTTCGTTGTTTAAGGCTTTTTTAAGAATTGCCTTAACTTCAGGATTAATCTCGTTGAGGTATTCAGTTGTGAGCATTAATTTGTATATTATCTATTATTTTTTTTATTATTTTTGGACAAAATTCTTCTTTCTGGATGTATTTATCATAAATTGGTAATCGTTCTGTAAGAGTAAATCCTGCTTGATTACATATTAAGCTTAAATAATTTATTTGAGGCCAATGCTCGTTTGGATTAATATAATCTTTTGTAAATGGAGATATTCCTCCAAAATCGCTGACTCCTACCTTGATAAAATCGACCTCATAGCCTTGAATTAGGTTTGGGGGGACTTGAACAGAAATTTCGTTGTTAAATAGGATTCGGGCCAATCCAGCAACCTTAAGCATATCCTTAATGGTTATTGGATGTTTTGGTTGATATGGAATAGTGTCTTTAGGTGTGAAGTTCTGAATTATAACTTCTTGAATGTGGTCGTATTTGTCGTGTAATTCTCGTATGGTTACTAAATCTTTTATCCGATCTTCGAATTTTTCCCCTATACCTAACAATAATCCCGTTGTAAACGGTATTTTAAGCTTTCCAGCGTTCTCTATGTATTGGAGTCGAATTTCAGGGCTTTTTGTAGGAGAATTTTCGTGTACTCCTCCAATTTCGGTAAGATCTTCACACGTACTTTCTAACATCAACCCCATACTAGCAACTTTTTCCTTCAATTGCCTTAATTCTTCGATTTCAAGAACTCCAATGTTTATGTGGGGAAAAAGATTTTCCTTAATTAAGGTTTCGCAAACTTCTTCCACAAAAGAAAGATAATTTGTGAAGTTTCTTCGTTCCAATTCGTTTTGAACTTCACTAAACTTATCAGGATGTTCTCCCGACATTATTAACGCCTCCTTACAAAAATAGCTTTTCGCTCGGTTTATAAAAGATTTGATGCTTTTGGTTGGTAATAAAATTACATTTGGCTCTGAATCGTCCTTTGGAATGGTGTGATTATAATAGCAATACATGCAATTGTTCTGGCAGTAATTTGAAAGAGATAAAGTAAAGTTTCTAGAATAGGTGATAACACCTCTTTGCTCCAATGTTGCGTCTTTTCGTATTTCTGCTACACTTTCCCGTATTTTTCTAAGTGAAAATCCCTTGTATTTTTTTATAATTTGATCAGTATCCATTAAGATTTGTCCCTCTTATATCGCAACATAATGTAATCATTTCTAGATCTTACTTCTGATAATTTATACCTTATACCTTCCGCCATCGTGTCCAATCCTTCCCCATCTACCAAACTTGGGGCATCTTTTCCACCTACCATCCAAGGAGCGACCGTTAGTCTTATCTCATTAATTAAGTCTTCCTTTAAAAAACTCCAATTTAGTTTACCTCCTCCTTCAAGAAGTATCGATTTAATTCCTAAGGAATATAATTTTGGCATAAGCGACTTGATATCCACTCTATTTGTCTTGCCTGTTTGAATTACTTTAATATTCATCACCTTAAGTCTTCGAATTTTATCTAAATCTGCATTTTCAGTGGCACAAATAATAGTTGGATAGATTTCGGGTTCAAAAGTAATTACATTATAATCTATTGGAATACTAAGGTTGCTGTCAATTACTATTCTATAATATCCGGTGTGTTCGAAATATTTAATGTGTAGCTTTGGATTATCCGATATAATGGTGCCTTTCCCAACCATTATAGCATCCACTTCAGTGCGAAGTTTATGAATCTCTTTCCAATCTTCCTCATCGGATAATTCCGGATCACCAGTTTTAGTGGCAATCTTCCCATCTATCGTCATTGCTGCGCTCAATATAATATATGGTCTCTTATCATTCATGGTTAGTGTCTCGTATAATTACTTATTCTTAAAATTCATCAGTTTCTGCTAAAAACTTTATTTCCCCCAATGTATACTTCTTTGATATTTTCAGGTGTAGTTCTTTGTACTATTATTGTGTAGATTAAGGAATAATCCTGTAAAAACGCATAAAAATTTGGTTCACTCAAGCGTATTTTAATCAAATCTGCAAAATTTCCTTCTGAAATCGAACCAACTTTATTTTCTAGGCCAAGTTGTCTCGCAGGATTAATCGTTACCATACTCAATAATTCTTTTCCCGAGATATTGGCTTTGTAATTTTTATCTTCGGATAACCTAATGCATTTGTAAAGGAATCTAAGTTCTTCGAATAGATCCAAATTATTCACCATTACATTATCAGTACCTAAAGAAATAGGTATTTTTTGCTTCAAAATGTCTATTATTGGCGGAATCCCTACACCAAAATATGCGTTCGATCTTGGACAAAGAATAATAGAAATTCCATTTTTATGTAATTTGGTTAAGTCCTCCTTTTCAAAATGAGTTCCATGAACAATAATATCCACCAATTTATCGTTTAAAAGTTCGCTTATTCTGTCAGCATTCCTTTTTACTTCAGCTAGATGACATGCGATTAGTTTTGGATTTTGTGCTTTTAAGTTTTTAAGTACTTCTTTACATTGATCACTTACATTACCATAACTCGCTAAACCTATTCCGTCTGCTTTTTGGTACACTGAGGAGATTTCTTCGGGATTAGAGTATCTGCCTAAAATTTTACATTTAATGGGATAGCTTTCTAATATTGAATTTAGAAAAGCTATTCCTTTAATCCCTTCTTCTCTAAAATCACAAAAATAAGTTGTACCAGAGGAAATCATCTCGATTAACGCGTTCTTAATCCCATTGACTTTAAATTGGTGTGGTACCTCACACCCTCTTAACAATCTGTGTTTTAAACCGTTTGGAGGCGCAACCACTTCTACTAAATCCATGTTATATCCCAATTCTTTGGCGAAACTATCGGCAATGTGAACATGAGAATTAATTAATCCTGGTAGAAGAAGATAGCAGTCTTTATTGATCTTATTCAATTGTAAATCAACGGGATTATCGCTTAAGATTTTATTAATTATTCCACATTCATCCACATGAACTGTTACATTTTCCTTGAGTTCCAAATCTCTCCCTATTAGAGCATAATTTGCAGTAATTATCGATTTTCGCATTTAATAGTAATCTTTTCTTCTAGTTTTTTTCTAAATGGTATTTAATAATATAAATAGAATATCAAACATTATAATTACTACAAGTTTATACTTCGTGAAATAATAGTATTTTTCAAAACTCGGTGACACAGCATTTCACACCAGTTCAAAGAAGATTTACAGGACAAACAACCCCTCATAGATATTGGCATTGATAAAGTTGGAATAAAAGGATTAGAGAAAAAAGTGGATATTGTCCAAGAACATAAAAGGTTTTCTTTTTATCCAAAAATTTCTGCGTTAATATCTCTTCCCAAAAATCAGCGTGGGATACATATGTCTCGTTCCTCAGAAACAATTGAGGAAATAATAAATGAGATTATTTTTAAGCCTACTCCTACCATCGAGAGGGTTGGAGATAGAATAATCAGGGAATTATTAAATAGACATCAGTATACGGACTACGCAGAAGTTAAACTTGAGGGGAAAATAATTGTCGATGTGCGAGAAAGCGAACAGCGAACAATACAAAAATCATACGAAATTAGTTCTTGTGTTACTGCTAAAAAATCTGAAAATAAAGAATTTAAATACATTTATTATGTCGGAGCAAGCGCCTTGGGTATGACGGTTTGCCCTTGTGCAAAAGAAATGAGCCAAGAATACGCACAAGAAATAATACAAGCGAGAAATGACATAAATGTTTCTAAGGAAGATGTTGAGAAATTACTGAACATCCTCCCATTTTCTTCACACAACCAAAGATCAAAAGGTACTATAAAGTTGCAAATTGATGATCTTAATAATCATAAAGTAGATGTGTTAGATATAATTGATATTATAGAAGAATCAATGAGCGGTAAGATCCAATCTGTATTAAAAAGACCTGAAGAAGCTGAATTAGTTAGAAGTGCTCACTTGAAACCCCTATTTGCCGAAGATGTTATTAGAGAGATGGCAAGGAATTTTCTTTCTCGAAAGTTTCCTAACTTAGCAGAAAATTTTACCGTAGTATTTATGATAGAAAGCTACGAATCTATTCATCCTTACGATGTTTACGCCGAGTTAAAAACCACAATTGGAGATTTAAGAAAGAGTTTTAACTCTGAGCAATAATATTTCTCTCATATGATCGTCCCTGAAGGAATAGAAGGAGATTATATCGAAACCAAGAATAATAGTTTAATTTTCGATGTAAAAGGACTCCTCCATCCTAACGATCGAAGAATTTGCTATGTTAGATTCGTTCCTGATTTAAAAGGGAAGAGAGTAAGGAAGGGAATTAATTATAGAAAAATCTATGATCTTGAAGATAGATTTAGGTATTTGGAAAAATATTACCCCAAATACATTTTCTATTCGGATGTTCTTGATTTAAGAGTTCAGGGGGTGAAAATCGGAGATATTAAGAGTATCTATAACCCAAGAACTTATTTTTCTGAACTAAAGGAGAAGAAAGTACCTTCAAAAAGCGAATTAATCTCAAAGGAATTATGCAAACTATTTATTCAGAAAGGAAAGCTTCCAGAAGATTCGATTGGGGTTTCTGGCTCTCAAATGGTAGGGTTAAGCGAGGAAGACTCTGATATAGATGTAATAATCTATGGAACGCAAGCTTCTATAGAGTTCCAGGAACAATTAAAAGAAATATTAAATACTTCCTACAATTGTAGAAAATATAATTTAGAAGAGTTTAAAGAACACTATACATGGAGAGTCGGAGGTTCTGGAATCAATTTTAACGATTTTCTAAGAAGTGAAACAAGAAAACTCCACCAAGGAAAATATAAAAATATCGATTTTTTCATCAGGTATATCAAGAGCCCCGAAGACTGGCAAGGAAGTTATAACGATTATAGATATAAGAATTATGGGAGAGTTGCCCTTAAGGCTGAAATTATCGATTCTAAAGACTCAATTTTCACTCCTTGCTCATATAAAATCCATCCTATTAAAATTGTTGATTTAAACTCAAAAGAGCAGGATATTTCAATTGATAAAATGACGGAAATTAGCTCCTTTAGAGGTCGATTCTGCGAGCATGCTAAAGAAGGAGAAATAGTGCATGTAGAAGGTAAATTGGAAAAAATTATGTTTTCTAAAACTGAATATTTTAGAATAATTCTGCAAGATCAAATACGCGATAAGATGATTTTGTTGAAATAATCGCAAAGTCGCTTATAAAGAATCAAAAATTACATTCCTTAAAAATAACTAAAAGATCTCTATATAGATATAATAACGGTTTAATAATTGTTCTAAACTATTTGACTGATAAGATCAATTAATTTTAATTCAATTTTTCTGTGCTTTAATATACTCTGCGATCTGGTCGTAGGTTCCAAGCAATTCTTTAATGTCGGAACTTGATAAACCTTCTTGAGGTGAGCCTTGGAAAATCACCTTTCCCTCGTTCAAAACCAACATTTTATCTGCCCACTTCTCGACGAAAAACGGATTGTGAGTAGTAAATAAGATAGTGATGTTATCATCTTTTCTTAACTTCTCTAGAATTTTCAAATGATTGTAAATGGAAGTAATGTCAAGATTAGCAAACGGCTCGTCTAAAAGAAGAAGTTTTGGCTTCATGACCAACAATCCCGCTAACGCGGCTCTTTTTTTTTGTCCCCAAGATAAATCAAATGGGGAGTATATTCTAAAATCGAGCAAATCTACGGCTTTTAACGCCCAAGTTACTCGGTTTTTGACTTCCTCCTCAGTCAATTTCATGTTTTTCGCCCCAAATGCTACATCTTCCTCAATCGTTGGAGCAAATAGTTGGTCGTCGGGATTTTGAAACAGAAACCCAATTTTTTGCCGTATTTTCCACAATTGCTTCTTATTTCTGGTCAATAACTCGTTGAAAACATGAATGGAACCTGAACTCGGCTTCAACAATCCAACTATTAACCGTAAAACGGTGGTTTTACCCGAACCGTTATTTCCAGTCAATGCGTATACGCAATTCTCTTCGATTTTAAAACTTATCGAGTCGATTTTAAACCCGTTCCCATAATTAAACTTTACATCCTTTACATCAACAGCCAGAATAATCCAAACACCTCTAAGAATATTTTCTCTAGGTCGATGAAAACTATGAAATAAACCATAACAAAAATAACGAGAATTAAAGGCACGAGATCGAAAGCATTAATCTTTTTGTGTTTGAAGGTGATTTTTCCCGAAAATCCCCTCATTTTCAAACTCTCGTACAATTTCTCGCTTCTTTCGAAATTAGAAACTACACTTTTTCCCATAATGTAAGCGTGAGTTTTTAGTTTTTGCCAATAATTTGTGACTTTTTTACCTCGGAGCTCCTGCGCGTTTAATATAGTTTTGTTTGAATGAGCTAAAATAGGAATGTAGTGAAGCATAATCACTAGACTTCCGATAAAAATTGGTGGAATTCTTATTAAGATCATCGCCTCTATAAACTCAGAATACGTCAAGGTAGAAAAAAAGGACATAAATACGTAAGTAGCACCCAAAATTCTCATGAAAAGGAGGATAGCTTGCTGTAATCCTTCTAAGTAAATAGTTATTGGAATTATGATTTGAAACTGAAAAAACACAGTAGAGCCTATGTAAAACGGTAAAAATACAGTTATAATAACAATGAACGGTACTATGCTTAAAACTTTTAGAACCACCTTCCAAATGTGGATTTTAACAATTATAGAAAAAAGTAATGTGAAACATATCACCGCAATAATTAAGAATAGGTCGTTAATAATCAAGAACGGGATTACAATAATGAACGGAAGCATAAACCTTATAACAGGGTGTACATTATTGAAATAATTCTTTTCGTTTTCTTGCTTGAACGGTAGGAATGTTTTCAACCTTTATTGCTCCGATATCACGAAAATTGTGTTTTAAATGTATGTCCTATATTCCTATAAGCCAAATTTAATTAGTGGCTACCATCGTGTAGAACTTAAAATAGTATGAAGTATAATTATCGAGCCCTTTTATCTATTTTCATACTGAATTATAGTTTTTTCATACTGAACGAATAAAAATTAAAAAAATAATAATAGTATGAAAAAATTATAAAAAAGTATGATTTATATAATAGCTTACATTTAAACAATTACAACTTAATATTATTAATCAAAGGTGGTATTACGCATATCCCAGATGGGTTACTTGACCCAGTTCAGCTAATTATTTACTGGATAATAACAATTGTCGTCTTAGTCCTTGGATTCTTCAAAATGGGAAAAGCTTTTGAGGAAGAGGATTCTGAGAAACTAATACCTTACATTGGAGTGTTAGCCGCTGTTATATTTGCGTTCCAATTCGTAAATTACCCTATTCCGGGAGGAACATCGGGTCATTTAGTCGGAGGTACGCTAGTAGCAGTCATATTAGGTCCCTGGGCTTCTTTAGTCGTTATCTTTTTGGTCTTATTAGTACAAAGCTTTTTTGGTGACGGTGGAATTACTGCGTTAGGTGCCAATGCGTTTAACATGGGAATAATCGGGGGAATCGTTGGATTTTATCTAGTCAAACTCTTTCTGTTATTAATGAAAAAACTCCAAATCAAGAGGGAACTAAAACTCACAATCGCTACAGGGATAGGATCATATATCGCAATCGTATTAGCTTCCTTTGTGGCGGGACTCCAAATCGCAATCGCAGGCGTTATTCCTTTTCAAATTTCCGTTCCCGTAATGGTTTTCTGGCATTTGTTTATTGGTATCGGTGAAGGGATAATTTCCGCTCTTATTGTGTATTTCATCTATAAGGTTAAACCCAACCTAATAATAACAGAAAAACCTTTAGAGGCGATGTGAATTATGAGCGAATTAAAGCGATATAAATGGCCTATTATTGCCCTTATAAGCACGATAGTCGTATTGATGCTCATGATCGCAATTGGATATACAATCGGTATTTTATCGGAAGATCCCGATGGATTGGAAAAAACCTTATTATCTTATTACGACGAAGAATGGTTAGAAAATTTGCCTTCGCCTTGGGTTCCGTGGTTAAGCTGGATTACGAACGATTATATTGCGGGACTATTAGGGGTTGTTTTGACAGCAATAATACTAGTCGTTATATTTTACGGAATTATTTACCTAAAGAAAAAGCGATCCAAAACTGCTCTTGAAAATAGTTAACCTATTTTAAAAAATCTCTATTTACTTTAATTTTTCTTTTTTTTTGAAATATTTAGCAGACAAAACTATTCGCAAAAAAGAAAGAAAAAGTTAGAATCTAATCCTCCTTTTTTCTTTTAGATCTTTGAAGAATTACAATTAAAGTTACAAAACCAATAATTACTGCTATAGATAAAACTTTTATCTCAAAAAAGGATGCTTGAAATAACATCCATATAAAAACCACACTTGCGACAATAAATAATAAAGTTAAGTTATCCTTTACTTTATGAATAGGCTCTCCACAATTAGGACATTTCATAAAAATACATTTTATAGTTTTTTTTTTTTAATCTAATATTAAGCCTTGTTATAGATTGTTTTTAGTTAAAATGTTGTTAGATATAACTTAATATTTATTACATTCATGTCTTTTATATAATTATTTGATAAACAATATGTTCCATGTCATTATTAAATTCAAGTAGAAGAGGCATATTGTTTAAATTGGGTTCTAATAGAGCCCAAGGTTCTTGCATTGTGATTAATATATATCTTTCGTAAAAATCTAGATCAGAAAGAGAATTACCAGTTCCAAATGTAGGTTTTACAACCATAGTTAAAATTAATCTACTTCCAAATAAATTAGTTTTTTCAGGTTAGAATTAAAAAATAAAAAAAAAAGATTTTATCTTACGAACTTGTTGAAGAGCTTTATTCCAATACCAAAAATTATTGCTGAATAAAGCGCCAACAAGCCAAAATTCATCCACAGTACAGGATCCATCAAAGGCGCTCCATCCAATAGTAAACGCTGCAAAATGACGACGGCAAACCTTGTAGGAAGAAACGCAGCTATGGCTTTCATTCCTTCTCCAAAAAGCTCTATAGGAACGAATATTCCGCTAACCATCATTAACGGGATGATAATTATCCAAACACCACCTCCTGCCGTATCGGGATCCTTGAATATTGGTGCAAACGCGATTGCGAGCGCCAGCAAGAAGAATGACAGCAAAAACATGGTTAAAATTACTCCTACGATGGCATCAAATAACGAATAAATAATTGGATTCCAACCAAAAAGGAAAAGAACTACAGCACCAATTCCCAATTGCATAAAAACTAAGACGGTATTGCTCAAAATGTTGGATAAAATGATTTCCCAATTTTTTACTTCGGAAGATGCGAGTCTTTTATATATTCCTTCCTTTTTTTCTCCAGTTAAAATCACTAACGCAAAGGATAGAATTGTCATCGGTCCGTATAGAATGTAACCAGGAGCAGAAAAGGTTATATTATTTACTTCTTGTCCGACTATGCTCGTTACATCGTAATCAAGCTCTATTACCTCTGGTTTGTTGTTGATTACTCCAGAAATAATCTGAGATATTATACTTTCAAGCGTGTACTGGGTTGCGGGTGAAATGGATTGTATAAAAGATATTTCAAAATGTATCTCAGCTTGATACGGCGTAGAATTTGGAATTGCATATTGCTCGGTGATGGACGCGTTAGACTTCGATCCAAGCTGATACTGGATGTAACTGTTAACCTCAGCTACTAGTGTATTATTTAAGTAGTAATTTTTGGAAAGAGTTCTTTGCTCTGTAGAACGCACTCTGTATAAATAGGTCATGTTAACATTTTTGTCGTTAAAAATCCCCTCAACAAAGCTCTCGTTTACTATTAAAATACCATCGTATTCGTATTGATCAAAATTTTCAAGGACCTCCTCTGCATTCTCTGTAATGTCTGTCACATTTAAACTTGAAGGGTTTGAGTATGCAAGGTGATTATATAACCCTGTTACTATAGGATGTACTCCATCATCGTTCCAAAACGCTAGTTTTATTTGCGAATTGTTTTCCAAGTATTCTTCAAAACCAGGAGGAAAATAGATAAATCCGTCTACTTTATGCTCTAAAGTTGCATTTCCTGCTTCAGCTCGGGAAGTATAGTTTACTAAAGTGATAGCATCCGTTTTGTTAATCGTATCATGAATAAAGTCTAAGTTATAGTAAGGGTGTATCTCGTAATTTGCCTCGGATTCGTCACCGTCTATCCATCCAATATAGTATATACTAGTCGTATCCTCGAAACTAATACCACCAAATATCAATCCTAATAAGAGATAAAAAACCACGGGAATTAAGACCAGAAAGCCTACAGTTTTAGGATTTCGAATAAATCTTAACAAATTCTTTTTAACCAATACAAATAATCTTATATTCATAACCTCATTATTCTCTTATAGATCTACCAGTTAATGTTAAAAACACATTCTCTAAGCTATTTCTTTGAACGTTTACATCTATTACCTGAAGATTATAGTTGGAAATGTGTTTGATGATCTTCCCTAACTTGCCAACCCCATCCATCGCTGAAATTTTCGATACCATCTCGTTTTTGTCGTAAAAAGCATCTAAAACATGATCATTCTGCTTAATGTCAGCTAGTGCGTCCTCAATAATTTCTTGCTTTCCTTCAATTTTCAAGTTTAACATATCCCCTTTCCCTATCGTTTCTTTTAGATGCTCAGGTGTTCCCTCAGCGATAATTTTTCCATAATCGATGATCGCAAGACGATCAGAGAGGACATCAGCTTCATCCATATAATGAGTTGTTAAAAAGATAGTTTTCTTTCGTGACTTCAATTCCATAATATAATCCCACATGTGTCGTCGAGTTTGTGGATCTAATCCGGAAGTCGGCTCGTCTAAAAATAGGATATCGGGATCGTGGACTAATCCAATAATTAAATTCAGTCGTCTTCTCATTCCTCCTGATAGTTTTTCGGATCTCGTTTTTCGTTTCTCGTCCAATCCTACTTTTTTAATTAAGTCGTCAGCTCGTTCTTTTAACACTTTTGAATCCACATTGTACATCTTGCCGAAGAACAAAACATTTTCATAAACTTTAAGCTCATCGTAAAAGATATTTTCTTGAGGGCATATTCCGATGTGTTTCTTAACCTCTGAGGGAGAATCGACTACATTGAATCCAGCAACTTTTGCAATTCCACCTGTAGGTTTGAGATAGCACGATAATACATTGATAACCGTAGTTTTACCCGCACCATTAGGCCCTAAGAATCCAAAACACTCGCCACGTTTGACTTGAAAAGAAATTCCGTCTACCGCTTTTACATCTTCAAAGTATTTCTTTAAATCGATAACTTCGAAAGCAATATCGTTTTCTTTATTAATGAACCCTGATTTCGTTTGACTCATTAGTTTGTTTTATTTTTAATTGTTTAATTTTATTAATTTCAAATAAATATGGGTTATAGAGTCCAATTTTTAGTTAAAAACTCGTTTTAACAAATAAAAAACACATTACACGAAGTAGATAGCTCTACATTATCTTATTACTTAAAAAGTATGCAATCTCTATTAGAATCGGAAAGGAATAAATGTGGTTTGCCCCAAATTGGAAGATCTGCTTAACAATCTATTACAAAAAATAGACTAATCTCAAACCATTACCAAATATAAAAAACGATTTGCTGTTATTAATTACATTTTAATCTGACAGCTGAAAAAGGATTAGATGGGAAGGATAAGAATAAAAACATTTCAAAGATTTGAGGAATCTAAGGAAAATGAAAATTGTATTTCTCATTAAATCTAATACAGTAGACATCAAAAACTTTAATCTAAAAAATATTCCCGGATCTTCAGGTAGGTTAGATGTCATAGCGAGATGTATCCTTTCAGCTCTAGTTGAAAATGATAAATTCGATGAGAATGCGGAAATCTGGGTTTTTTTAGACAGATATGGGGCGTTTAATTTTAACCCTTCTGAGTTAAATTTCGAAACTTTCCCCAAAAATGAGATACTCTTGTCCCAATATCTTTTTGAAAGCATACAAAAAATTCAACCAGAACAATCAAAGTTTTCAATCCCAATCTCCTATGTAAAATGCGTAGATACTAATATCTTTGAAGTTTTGGAACAACTTTTAGAGGACAAATTTGAATTATTCATACTTAGCGAAGATGGAATTGACCTCCAACAATACATCAGATCAACCCAATATACCGACCCGCAATATGCATTCATCGTAGGAAGCCAAACAGGCGATTTTATCGATTCTGAGAAGTTAAGCGAGCTAAATCTCCAAAGATTAAGCTTAGGTAAAGTCTCGTATCTAGCTTCGTCAGTAATACGGCTTACGAAGCTTATCATATACGGTGAAGTATGAATAAATCTTTTAATTAATTGAACTTTTAATTGATATATCTCTAATCTTTAGATTAATGCGTACAAACATGGATAATCCACCGCAGAAAAGAAGTTTACAAAGAAAATTAATTTCCAAATATGTCGATGGACCAGTGGAATTTCTAATACGTCACAATGTATCTGCGAATGCCCTTTCATTTTTAGGATTACTATGTTCATTTGTTGCTTTTCTACTGATATCAATGGGAATATTGCATTTTCCCTTGTGGTTTGCTTGGCCTATCCCTTTTTTTATTTTTATGGCTGGGGCATTTGATGTGTTTGATGGTGAAGTAGCAAGAAAAACCAACAATAACACAAAAGCTGGAGCTTTTCTAGATTCAAATTTAGACCGGTTGTCAGATGCACTGTTGATTTTTGGGATGATCTTGGGAGGATTAATAGACTACATAATTGGATTTATTCTTTTATTTTTGGTTATAATGATTTCCTACATTCGAGCTAGAGCGGAAAACGAAGGTGTGGTTATGAAAGGGGTTGGTTTTATGGAACGGGCTGAACGCGTGGTGATTTTATTAATAGGATTGGTATTAGAATCCTGGATCTACTTTCTTACTTCTATTTTCTTAGGGGCTCCATTCACGCTATTCTTCCCAATTTTTATCTACATTTTTATTATATTGCTCCTAATAACAATTGGTCAGAGAATTTACCATGTGTTTAAATCCTTGAGGGAGTTTGACAACTCGGATAAACTCAATGAAAATTCGAATTAAAATAAGAGTAGATAAAATAATTTTTTAAAAATACCTTTTTTCCTTGTTTCTACATTATTTTTATAGTTATTAGGACCTTTAAATGTAATTTTCTAAAGAAAATATTAGCGATTATATGGATTTTTCTAAAATAGACATACTATACTTATACACTTTTAAAAACATCGTATTAAATTTTGTTCCATCTGAATATCTACATTATACGATAATCAATCAAAATTCTGGAGTAAAGAAAGGCAAACGAAAATGCATATTAATCATTAAAGAATGGCTTTCTAAAAGAAAATGATAAGATTCTTATTTTTTTAAATATTATTTTTTGTATGCCTAAGAAAAGAAAGTCTGGTGGGAAGTCGGGATCGTCTAAAGGGAAGTACAATCTTGTCCAATGCACAAAGTAGTGAACCTTTAGTTCAATGCGCGTAGATTGCGGCAAGCTCATTCCCAGATCGAAAGCGAAGGCCTATACCAAAAAAATTAATCTCGTAGACTATAGAATGTATACAGAATTGAAGAAATCAGGAGCTATCATTCAATCTCCAACCAAAAAAGCGTACCTCTGTGTTAGTTGCGCTATTCACAAGCGAAAGATCGCTCAAAGAGCTAAAAACGAAAGGAAAACTTAACTACACACCTAATTGACTGAAAAAACTAGGTAAAGTGTAAACAATTTCGCATCCTTCCTTTTGTATTACTTCAATTATAGCCCTAATTAAATACACATCCCTCAATTCGTCGTCAGGGGCGTAAATCTTAACTTTAGAAGTAGGTTTAATTTTCAACTTGTAATTCTCTGCTACTCCCGTAATATTTTCGTCCGTTTTAAGTCTAATCCCTAATAACCCTAAATCGTAATGAGAAACGATAAATAGAATATATTCTTTCTCAGCTTTATCAATGTGTACCACATCTAAGAAGTCTTCTTGGAGTTCTTTTGGGAGATTACGAAATTGAACTTGTTTTCTATTACCCGAGAGGTGAGGAAACGGCGAATAAAAAAGTGAATTAAAGCTTGAGATTTTTCTTATTTGCTCGTTGTATTTATCAATATCTTTAACTGAATAAGCTTTATCTAACAAAATATCCAGTTTATCAACCACATCTTCAGTAGTATAACCGTTAAGAACAGTCGATATGTAAGCCCGCTTTAACTTCTGTATTAAAATATCCACTTTCCAATCTAAACCTGCGTCGATTGCCATTTCCATACTTTCGTTGTACAAGTTAGTAGCGATTTGGGAATGTCCTAACGCTAAAAAATAGTCTCCAAGCTCGCTGAATACAATAATAGCATCCTTAATATTTTCTTCAAAATTTATATCGGCAATCTCTCGCATAATACTTACTGCTGAATTAATATTTTCATTTCCACCTTGGAGATATAAGGCAATTGCTTTACCGATAGCACATTTTAACTTTAGTTTCTCCTCATTAAACGATTCTGAAAGTTCTTCCGTAAAATTATACGCTAAAATTGAGTTAGTATATAACCCATGAAACAATAAAATAAGCGCTTTTAAGTAATTTAGGGTCAAACAGGTATTATAATTATGTATAATGGTTGAAAACAACGCCGCTCTCTCTAAAGAATCAATAGCGGAATTAATTCTTCCTAGTGATACCAATAGAAAAGCTCTCAAAAATTCCATCTTAGATATTTCAGAACAAATCATTTGCTCTATTATTTCGTAATCTGCAATTTTGTGTAGCTGCCCTAACGCTAACTGAAGTAAAGATATTAAAAACGCATTTCCCGTTTTTAAAAATTTAACAGCGTTTTTACTATCATTTTTTACGATGGAATCACGAGTTCTTTTCAAGTATTCACGGGAAATCTTCAAATTTTCTAAAAATGTTATGAAACCTTGAACCTTTTCCTCTTCACTTTGGGGTAAAGATTGCCCTTCTATATATTTCTCAGAAATATCTATTTCTTCTTGGTATTTAGACTTTGTTATCCCAAATTCGACCTTTTTATCTTCTAAATAATGATCTTGCGTAATAATTGAGTCTTCTGTAACGGAAACAGCCCTCTCGATTAACCAGGTTATCTTTTCTTCAGCGGGGTAAATTTTTGATCTTTCAATCATGTAGGATAGCGTGTAATTTAGACTACGTTTCCAAATGTTTTTAAAGTACTTTCGCATCCTCGAATTTGTCAAAGTTCTATGCAATTTTAACAAGAAACTGGATAGAGAAAGGATATTTAGCTTACCCTTATACATGAGAGCCGCATTTTTAGCTAACTTAAAATCATCGGTAACTAAATGAACTATAATATTATTTTCTCCGTTCAGCAAAAACTGGGAAAGTGCTAATAAGGATAAATCTGGATCTTGTGCCGGAAATCGAATACCTGAAGTTTTTAAGGTGTTCTTTATCATTTCAATGTCGTGGTCGTCAACTTTTTCGACGTTTGAAATGCCATTTAACCTTGTTTTAAATGTAGTAGGTGCTTTAATTTCATTGAATACTATTTCGCTCATAAAATAATCATATCCTAATTCTTTCGCTGCTTTCTCTAAATTTGACAAAATCTGAGGTGCTTTAATAGATAACATGCAGATATAAAAATTGGCGTCGAAAACAAATTGTTCCCTTAATTTTCTTCCCAACATGATTGATATTTTATGATTTAAATTACATTATTTTTATTTGAATAATTATTGTATTTTTTATGATTTAAATTACGTCATTTTTATTTGAATAAGTATTTACAAGCAATATTACACTATAGGATGATATCATGAAAATTATAAGTGTCTTTGGCTATTCTTCTAGCGGTAAAACATTCTTTATTGAAAACGCTATCAAATTCATAAAAAAAAATCATGAAGTTAATGTTTGCGTTATAAAAAACATTCACGAACATGAAATTGACACTGTGGGTAAAGATTCTTACAAATACAAGGAAGCAGGTGCTCACTATTCCGTTCTTAAAAACAAAACGAACAAGTTTACGATTTTTGTTAATAAAGAATTAAATCTGGAGTCTATGATTAAATGGCTTCAAAACGGTCCTTTTCCCATCGATCTCATCTTTCTTGAAGGATTTAGGAATACTAATTTTCCATCAGTGTTATGTACCTCCTCTATTGAAGATATTAAACAACAACTCAATGACTATGTTATCGTGATATCGGGATTGGTATGTAAAAATTCTTGTGAGAAAGAAATGATATTTGATGTTCCCATTATCGATATTCAAAAAGATTTACCAAAATTTTCAGAGTATTTTAAACTGAAGTTCTAGCTAATGATATCTTCCCAGAACAACGCAAGTTGCTTACATATTGGTGTTAAAGCTTTTTTAAACCTTTCATTTGAAACTTCTTTCGCAAATTCCTGAGAAAGAATTTCGTAATTTTTTAGGGCATCATTGCTGTGATGGAGGATAGATCTTACTCTATTAAAGAAAGAGTTTAAAGGAGATATAACGTCGTAGATTAACCAGTGTTCTAAAAACTTTATATCCTTATACGATTCAAAGTTGTAAGTAATTTGAAATCTAGCCATATCACTAATCGAATAGAATTTATCGTCAGGTATTTCTGCAATTCCCTCAAATTCCCTTAAAAGAGTATCCTTGTTTAAACTAATTATATAATCTGGCCAAAGATCATCAGATATGTTAATGTATTTAAAAATAAATAACTCCTCCACCCGCAACGCAATATTTTTTCCTATATATCTACCGCGAAAATCGTGAAAATTGCCTGAAGCTTCGTCTGGTGTAGTTTTTATAAAAATGCGATTTGTTAAAATGTAAATGATCTTGCATATGTAATCCACTATATTTGAAAATTCAAAGGTTTCTTCCACTTTTTTGGAAGCTAACCTGGCATTTTCTTCATTAACAAGAAGGAAAATTCGAGTATTAAGACTCATTAAAAATGTCCGAAACAGTTTAAAGTTTAAATTCGTCAAACTCGAGTTCAAAATCATTTCTACAAAAAGTTCTAAACCACTAAAATCTGACATTTTTGACAAATGTACTATAAGTTTTCCTATGTTTGTTATGGTCTTAGCATCGATTTGTTGAGGTTCTAAGTTATTGTATTTATTAAGTTCTACTTTAAAGATTAAAGGCAAGTTTAACAGATCTCCTACTTCTAACGCTTCCAAACCGCTACTAAAATAGTATTTCATATAAAGTAAAAATAGATTAAACTGAGATTTTTTACTCGGAAGGTTATTTGCTTGGAAAGTACAGTAGAGGGTTGATTTGTTGTCTAAAAAGGAATATATTCTCATTATGGCATCTTTAGTTTCCTGCGTTATCTCTAGATTGTCAAATAAATCTTCCTTTATTATTTCAGATTTCGAAAATTTAGAATCTTCCACTCTAGAACAAACAAAATTCAAAAAGTCGAGAATAGGGGAGATATTGTTCAGGAGATTGCATTTTCTATAAAAGTAATATATTAAATCACCTATACGTGTTTTAGCAGTTTTATATTCGTCTAAAGCTAATTTATAGAGGTTCTCTCTTCCAATCAACAGTTTTTTAGTATAATCAGGAGGAATCTTCTTGAATTGTCTGAGGAAATAATAGAGAGACATTTCGTAATAGTACTCAAAAAGCTCATCCTTGCTTTCTCTTACTACAATGATAAAATTCAGAATTTCCTTTGCTTTTTCTTTTTTTAGAGAGGCGATATCAAAAATGATGTGGAACTTCTTTTTTATACTCTTACGGCACAGAATCCCAAAGACTAAAGTGATAAAATACATGTAATAAATGTGAAGAGGTACAGTTAATAAATCTACTTCAACCTTTTTGTCATAATCTTCAAAAATTCTTTGCTCGTTGTCGTCAAAATTATAATCGTACTCTAATATTAAAAACGATTTGGATAGTTGTTCACGCGCTATTAATTTTACTTTGTTTGTAAATCCAAAAAATGTCTTTAAAAAATACTTAAACAATTGGTTAAAATTTTCGTAAAAAAAATTCGCGTAAGTTTTTTTAACAACATAATCTTTGTATTTATTCGAAAATTTTTTCCACAAGTCTTTTACGTTATTGGAGAATTCAGCGTATTCTCTGCTTTTACTCTCTACAATTTTGACAAACGAGTCTTTATCTCGCTTAAGATTGAGTCCTTCTTTTAACAATTCGCTTGTTAAAATTTCAAGATTATGTTTTAACTCGGAAATAGTAAAACCTTTTAAAAATATATCTTATGCTATTCAATACTATCAATAAATTTACTACATAAAAATATTAGGAATGTCCCTTAAACATTAAAGATTTTAACAATTTGGTCCTTTTCAGAGTAAACTAGCTTCTGGATTTGACCATCAATGGTTTCAATATTCAATCCCCGTTCCTTCGGGATAAACTTGCCTATTTTTTCGGCTCGGATATCATTTTTCTTTAACAATTCAATAATTTTAGGTGTGTTATTTTTTTTAGCTGCGATTAAGAGAGATCCTGATGATATAGTATTGAGTGGGTTCAACCCAAAAATCTCGCTTAATTTGGAGGGTTCAGGAAGTACGGTTATTTTACTTTCGTAAATTTCTATACCTGTTTTGGAACTTAAAGCCATTTCCGCTATACCCATCAATAAACCTCCTTCAGTAGGATCGTGCATAGCATTGACATTGAAATTACTACTAATTAATGTTGCCTCTTTATACACGCTTATACCGGGATTAAACAAGTAGTTTTGACATCTACGCACAAATTCCAAATCAAAATTGCAATCTAGGAGGAATTTTTCTTTTTCATAACCTATGATTGATGTACCTTCAATAAATACACCCTTCGTTAGAATTAAATCGTCTCCAACCTTAGCATTAGAGGTTAAGATAAGATTATCCTTGTCTACTTCTCCCAACAACGATCCTATAACTATAGGTCTTTTCAATCCTGAAGTTATCTCAGTGTGCCCACCAACTACGCTGATATTAAATGACTTACATGTATCGTGAATGCTTTTAAAGATAGAGGTAATAAGCTCCTCGTTAGACCCTTCAGGTAGTAGAACTGTTGATTGAAACCATTTTGGAAGTGCTCCAGTACACACTATGTCGTTAACATTTACATTAACCACGTAATATCCTATCTTGTTTGTCGTAAATGTAATTGGATCAGTTTTAGCAACCAAATACTTATCTCCCATATCAATAACAGCTGCATCTTCTCCAAGCTTGGATCCCATAATTACTCGAGAATCGTCGTAGTTGAATTTATTTACATAATTTTGTAATAATCTATTTAGAAATTTGTGTGTTAGTTTACCAACAGAGAAATTCCGTTCATCCTCGTCCATCGTCTTAATTGACCTTAGTATTATATTAATATTTCATTGGCTAATCAATTCTAAAAAACATAATTATCCTAATCAGAAAAAACCTATATATGCAAAATTTCAGAATGATATATAATTATATAAAAAATATGTTAGATTTTATAAAATGATGCATCATGGCTTTTTCTAAATCGTTTTTTTTAAGTTTAATTATATTTATTGGACTAAATATCGCATTTGCCATTATCTTATCTGCTGTTAATGGCAGATTTTCAGACTTCGTGGATGGTGTATTTAATAATCCTTTGATTATTGTCGTGTATTTATTCGGACCTGTTGCTTTTTTGCCTAGTGATTTAATTTTTGCACTAACAAATGAATTTTTAGGCGCCATAAATCTTTTTACTCTCTTATACCTAATTAGTTTGCTCGTATCTCCGATTCTAGCGTCAATTGCAGCTGGTAAGTTCGGAGGTAATAAGGGTAGTTCCTTCGGTGGTTGGTTTTTAACTACTATGGTAAGTGCGGGCATAATTATTTTCATGTTCTTCTTTTTACCAACTTCATTAGAGAGTTATGGTCTGGAAATTACACCGTTATTTCTAATAACAACGATTATCAGTGGCGTTATAAACGGCGTTTTTTACTGTTGTTTCGCACTGTTAGCGAGCAAAGAGGAATTGTTTTAGGATCTAACCTACTTATTTTTTTCTTTCTCATCAAAGTATTTTTAATTAAAGTTAATTTTGAGTCGTGTCTCTACTAATTTCTAGTTAATTCTCTGAGTTTTTATACGTTTTTTCGGAGAAACAAATATAAAAAGCACAGTAAAAATGATATAAAATTGGTAGAAATAGAGGAAGATGTGAAAATCTTCTTAAAAAGGATATTAGATGATAAGTCTAGAGACCAAAAAGAAAAATTTGTCCTTTTAAACAAACTATTCACAGCTATGTTCGTCAATAAAAAGGTACCTGGAAAGTTCAAGAATTATTCCAGTTTAATTCTAGCTTTGCTAACCCACCTAGACGAGAATTTTCCTATCGATAAATTTTCAAGATATCTTTCTGCCAACGATTCAGTATCAAGGGAACCTATTAAAAAAATTCTAAAAAATGAAATATTTTAAGTTATTAATAGTATTAAACGAACTACAGGATACTTAAATTACTAAATTTTCCAACTCTAAGTTCTTATATAGGTAAAATTCTACTAAAGAACTGTGGTTTACTATTAGTTATTATAATCAAACAATTATTTTTAACAACCCAAAAAAAATGTCGGATGGAAGCTTAAAAAACTCGTATTTTTATACTATCGATTTCGACCGCGTTAAGCCCCAAAAAACTGAATCCTTCACTAAGGAAATGTCTGGATTTACTGATCTTGAGTTATCTCAAATCTTCATTCCTTTTTCGCAAGTACCTCTCATAAATGAAACAAGACCAAACCAAAATAAAGTTTCTAAAAGCGAAATCAATAAGGAAAAATTAGACTTTATTAGAAAAATCTTAGAGTCGGAATTAGAATAAGTTAAATGTTCACTGAGACAACTAGAATTAGGGTTTTTTTCTAAGGAATTCTGCATATTCGCATAAATGTCTCATACTCTTTGCCGCATCTCGTAAAGAAAGGAAATATAACGCTCTTTTTTTATGGAGAAATTTCTTCACCTTATCAAATTTTTGCGCTAATTCCAAGGAATCTGCTATACTGGGTAAACAAAATACAAAGGGCTTGTCTGTGGTATCGCGAATTTGAAGCATCCTTTTGAAAACATATTGAAAAATTTGATTACGCCATAGAGGTATCACGATGATATCGATGTTCGGATCCTTTACAACGATTTGCAAGCACTTAACATACATATCAACAATGAATCCCGATGCCCCTAAATCTATAGGATTTGTAATATTTACATTAACATCAGGTAAAATCTTGCTAATCTCTTCTTGAGAGGTTTTTGAAATAGGAGGAACATTTAAACTTTGAGAAGCAAATATGTCGGTAAGGTTTACCGAAGAACCACCACCCGGGGTGATGATTCCAATGTTTTTCCCCTTTGGAAGGTAGTTTGGATACATTAACTCGAATGTCTTAATAGCGTTCCACCATTCTTCGTTATCTTTAACCATCACTGCCCCTGTCTGCTTTATCATGGCGTTCCATAATCGAGAGTCCGATGCTATTGCTCCCGTGTGTGAAAAGGCGGCTCGTGAACCGAATGTAGTGTTTCCTCCTTTCCATATTATGACAGGCCTTTTAGGAGTTGTCGTTTTTAACTCGTTATAGAAATCGCGAGCACTACTCGACCCAAACGATTCTAAATAACCGGTAATAATAGTGGTTTTCGGGTCCTTTGCAAAATGATTTAAGAAATCCGTGCAATTCAAATCGATCTGGTTTCCAAACGAGATTCCGTGACGAAGTCTGACATCTCTGTGATAGCAAGTGTTTATTAATTGGCCTAAATGACCACCCGATTGCGAAAAGAAGGAAATTGAGCCGGGAATGCCTACGGGAGAGAAGAATCCAAACGACATTCCCGTCGAAGAGTTATAGGGACCAATACAATTTGGACCTATCACTCTCGTTCCCTTTCCCTTTATTATCTCTTGGATCTCCTTTTCAAGTCTAAGTCCTTCGGGGTTCCCCGTTTCAGAAAATCCCGACGCAAAGATAATTACCCATTTAACGCCCTTTTCGACACACTCTTCGACAATGTTTGGAATAATACCAACTTTTAAAGAGATGTAGGCGGTATCGATAGGGTAAGGAATGTCAAGAATAGAGGGATAACACTTCCAAATTAAAATTTTATCTCGTTTTGGATTTACGGGGTAAAAACGCTCCTTCCACTTTGAAGTAATAAACGCTTTAAGATACAACATTGCACCCATTTTGGAGTTATCTGAAGCTCCTATAAACGCGATGCGGTTAGGATCAAACAATCTTTCAAAAGTGTCGAAGTCGTGATCGTAATTTACCATCACATAATTAAAATGATCAAACGATTTATTTTTTTTTTAAAATTCTCTTTGTATAGAGGGAAATAAAAAAAGTATGAGTAATCCTCCAAGAAGCTCTTGGAGGAAGTACTCAATGACTCCACACCTGAATTATTACTCTCCCTTATTGAATAATAATTTTATAGATGACCGTGAGTTTCTTATCAACCTTTGAAGTTTTTTAGAGTAGTTTAAATTGTTATAGTTATATACTGTATTTGAGCAAAATTACTCAGAGTTAAAGAAAAAGACTGAGGGAGTGTGCTTTTTAAACTTTTCGGTTTTGTGATTATTTTTTCGTTATTCGTGATCTCTGTCGAGTAAATAAAGAAAAAGTTAGGTTTCAGAATTTTTATTTAAATAAAGCTAATGTTTCCATGAATATTTCTACTTTTTGGTTTGTTATAACGAAGCTTTAACTATCTTTTTTTTACATATCTGTCAAATTTAACATTCGGTGAATCACTTTTAGTTGAAAGTTAAAAATCATACTAAAATGGAATTCTTTTTTCACAAAATTCTACCAAAAAGAAACTTACTCAAATTAAATTTGAAATAATATTGATTTAGGGTTAACTACTTTATTTTAGAGCTCCATTATCCTTCAAATTGGGTTTATTATAATTTTAAACGCTACTTTTCTAGTTTTTCTAATTGTGGTAAATCTTTAATGATGTAGCGAAGTTTGCTTTAATCTCGTTATAGTCATTTTTTTCGATTAGTTATAATTTGAAAAAGGGTTTTTAAAATTAGCCATATTACATATTTTAAGATTTAAAGAAAAACAAATATATCAATAAGAGATTAAAAATGGCTCGACCAAGCCCTTTAGACATTTACGCACTTCTTGACAAGTCAAATTGCAAAGATTGTGCGCGCGATACATGCATGGCGTTTGCGACCGACTTATTAGAGAGAAAAGTTACCCTTGATGATTGTACTCATTTAAATCAAGATCCAAAACAAGCTAAAAACTTACAAAAACTCAAAGTGATAACGGCACCCCCTCAAAAACCAGTAAGAATTGGAGTAGGAGGACGGGAATGCGTTGTTGGAGGGGAAGAGGTGTTGATGCGACATCAACTCACGTTTTACAATCAGACCGCGATTTTCATTGAAATTCAAGATGATTTAGGAGCGGAATTAGACTCAACCGTAAAATATTTAACCGATTTGAAGATTGAACGGATAGGAGATGTATTAACGCTCGACGGGATTGCTTTAAGATGTGTTTCCGGAGACCTCGAAACTTATAAAGTCGCGGCTAAAAAGGTAGCTGAGAGTTCTGATTTGCCTTTGATGCTTTGTTGTTTCAATCCAGATATTCTGATCGCGGCGGCGACAGAAGTCAAAGACAAAAAACCCTTACTGTATGGGGCAAAAAAAGATAATTGGGAAAAAGTAGGAACTTTTGCAGTTCAAAACAACTTACCAATCGCCGTTGTATCTACAGAATTAGACGAATTATACTCCTTGAGCGCTACTCTTCAAAAGCTAGGTGCAACTCAAATAGTATTAGATCCTGGAACATTTTTCGGACCAGGGAATCTGGTTGTGACATACGATAGAATCATGCAATTGAGAACTGCTGCGATCGATAAGGAAGATAAGATAGCCTGCTGGCCAGTCATGGGAGTACCAGCAGCTTATTGGAATCAGGTAAAAGTTGATTCAGATAAGGACCTTTGGAGGCATCAATATCAAGAAATTATTATGGGAGCAATCATGGAGAGTGTAGATGTATCTTTACTAGTATTACATACTGGACAAAAGAAAGAAGATATTTGGGCGCTATTAGCTTTAATGACCTTGAGACAGTCAATATTTAGCGATCCACGGATATACCCTGCAGTAGATCCTGGAATGTATAAAATAGGAGAACCGGGTGATATGGCTCCAATATTCGTTACTAGCAATTACAGAATGACTAAAATCCCAGTAGAACAGGACCTTCAAGGAGCAAACTTGAATTGTTGGTTGTTAGTGGTTGATAGCGAAGGAATTGGCATAGAATCTGCCGTCGCAGGAGGTCAATTTAACGCAGGTGCGATTGCTGAAGCCGCTAACGAGTTCAACGCGTTTGATAAGGTAAATCACAGAATCTTAGTAATTCCTGGTATGGCTGCTCGGTTAAGTGGAGCGTTAGAAGACGAAGCAAACGCGTTTGTGTTAGTTGGTCCTAGAGACAGCTCAGGCATTCCAAAATTCATGGATACTCTTTGGAAACCAGAAGAATATATGAAGGAGTTTGCTGAACGAGGAGATTAAATCCTTATTCTTTTTTTTACTTTTTTATCAGGTTTAAAACTATATCCTTAGTAAGTTCGTTAACTGAATTTAATATTTCGTATTTCACCTTTATGTTATCCACTAAATCGCTCCTACTATGAAATCCAGTTAATACTCCTATGAACGGACTATTCATCATCTCTGCAAGTCTTCTGTCGCTAATATGATCCCCAATAAAAATAAACCAATAGTTAGGAAAGTTGTACATGAGAAAGTTTTTAAGATTAGGATCGTCTTTACGTTTTATTTGCTCGTTCTCACCCACTACAAACTGGAAGAATTTGCTTAATCCTAAATGATCCAGTAGTTTTTTTGCTAGCGTCTGTTTTTTAGATGTTATTACCCCAAGCTCAAACTCATTACATAATAGATTTATAGTTGAATACGCGTTTGGTAAGAGTTTAACTTGATACATTCCGCTGGTTGCATAGTACTTGCGAAATAGCATTGAAAGGTGGCTAGGATCTTCCGTTGTAACCTTTTTAAACATGGTTTCTAAAGGGATTCCAATCAT
This sequence comes from Promethearchaeota archaeon, assembly GCA_019058515.1. Next base: position 14,364 of record JAHPYY010000026.1, on the reverse strand, counting down.
GGATTTAATGGAATCGTCCGAAATTAAACTTACGTTGGATTTTTCTAGCGCGTATTTGAATGAGTTAACAATTCCCTCGGTGTTGTCTATTAGAGTGTAATCTAAGTCAAAACTCAAAAGGACTTTCTGTTTTTGCATGAATTTTTAAACTGAAGGATTAAGTGATTATCTTTCAAAATAATGCTGCTTTTTAATCGGCAATCTTGATTCCATTCATTCTATTGAATAATTTCAACAGATATTGAATGTCCTCGCTTGAGTCAATTAACCTACGAATACGGTATGGAAAATTATCTATTTCTATCTCTTGTTCTCTTTGCATCCAATCAATTATTGTCTGAATCATCGTTTTGTAATTTCTGATTGTAGCGCCTGTTGTCTTGATTTCAGAGATGACCTTTTTAGCCTTGTCCAATTGACCTATAAGAAGGCACGATAATGAAGCTAACACATAGGAATGCACGATGTGAGAGTACCCAATGTTTTTTAAATTACCCGCTCGATAATAATACCTGTAAACATTCTTCACCATCTCCTTTAACAATAATTCGTCAACATCGTCTAATTGTTCGTAAAATTTAATCCCTTCTAGAATCAAAGTGGCTGCAGTGTAAAATTGCTTGCTTTTTAATCCGTCTCGGGCTATCTTGTTTAGACCTTTAATGATTTGATTAAAAATTCCAAATCTGTTAAATTCAAGGTTTCCTTCTACTGTTATATCGTAGGCGTTTAAGTAATTTAAGGTAGACTCGTTAACATCCTCGATTTTATTGTACAAATCTCCCGCCTTAACAAAGTGTTTGTACGCAAGGTCGTTGTTTCCTAACTTTTTAAAAATTTTAGCTGCATCGCTGTAATTTTGAGCTGCTTGGTCAAAATCGTCTACTTTTTCGAAATAACCTCCAGCTAAAGCGTAACAAGACGCAGATTCAATGTAATTATTACTTTCGCATTCTTTATAACATAGAGAAGCCCCACGGTAATATCGCGCGATCTTTTCATAATTTTCGGATGATTTCTCGAGTTTTTCGGCTAAATTAATGTAAGTAGACGCCTCTTTTTTGGAATAATACACATACTGATCCTCGTCCTCAATCTTGCGGTATAATTTCTTGAGGATTTGACAAATTTCTGCCAAATTTAACAAGTTGTTTTTCTCTTCTAATTCTTGGTACTTAATCAAAAAGTAATCGATAGCTTCGAGTATAATTTGCTTAGATTTTCCGTAATTATCTAATTCTTCGTAACAATTCGAAATTTGTAGGTACGAATACGCCAGAATGTCCACATAACTAGCTTGCTTGGAAATATCAATAACTTTTTCGAGAAATTTTATCGCTTTTTTGTAAATGGGAATTCGCAAGTATAATTCCGAGATATTTTGAAGATTTTGGACAAGTTTCCTGTATTCGTTAAATTCACTAAGTAATTTACATTCAGTGTTTAGGTGTTTAATACTGTAGAGAATGTGCTTTTTTTCTTGTTTTTTATCCTCGAATTTATCTCGGTATAAATCAGCTATCCTTACGTGTAACTCAGCTGCTTCTCGTATTTGACCCTGCAATTTGTATTCATCTATTTGAGATTCCCACAACTCAATCATGTGCTTGTAAAGCTTAAACGCTTTTTCAGAAGATAGTTCTTCAAGTAAATTGCCCCCTGTGTATAATAATTCCGTTGCATCGAATATATCCCCGCTGAAGACGAGTTCGTTAGAAGAATCGATCAAAAATTCTACATTTTTATCTAAAAACGCGTTTTTGTGTTTATCATCGTCGATGTTATCGAGTTCTAGTAGGTGTTCTTTAAAAGTGTCCAAGAACGCCGTAAAATCCCCATAGTCATCCTCTTCTAACATCGACTAAAGCTCTTCAATTTAGAATTAGATATGTAATTGGAAAAATTAAACAAAAAATAAAAAATCATCCATTTTTGTAACAAGTTCCCTATTTTCGGTATGTTTTCTAACCTAACGGTGTAATCTCTAGGATTTTTAAGTTGCTTTTCCCCTAAAAATTAAGGCACTCTAGCGCAACGATTTTATCTTTAAAAGTGAAAATATAACCGATACGCTTTGTTTATCTGAAGGATTAACTTTATATATTGAATAGGTTTTATTATTATTAATTAAATTTAATGATTTAATAACAATTTGAGGTAAAAGTAGTGAAACAGATAAGTGAATTGTTAGAAACTGGTATTTATGAAACTTTTAAGCCAGAGAAAGCAATGACCGTTGGAGACCTCTTGAAGGAGTTGAACCTTGAAAATAAGTACTTCGGAATTCTTGTAAATGGTCACAAAGCCACTCCTGACACGAAAATAACGCCAGATAGCGATGTGGTAATACTCCCGCACATTGCTGGTGGCTTTTAGGCGGAAATTCTAAAAAATTTTTTTCCAAATAACTTTTTCTTTTATTTTCAGAATTTGAAAGCTTCAATAAGGTTTAGTGAATAATATAGAAGTTAATAAACCTTTTCAAATAATTTCTCAAGTAAGAAATGCATAAAGTAAAACAATTTTAATTGTTAGATTAATAAATCTAAACTAATTAAAAGTTATTAAAAAATTCTAACTTAAAATATACAATTAAATAACAAAATAGAAAATTTCGAGTGAGGAAATCGTGTCAATTTTGGATAATTTATGGATTTATTATGGAATAGGTTATATTATCGCGTATTCTACTCAGGTTTGGGCAAACCATAAACGTGGAGAACCTTTTGACGATCCTGAATTTTTACTCGCAGATAAAAAAATTGTTATAATCGCTCTAATTTGGCTTTTTGGAGGATTAGCAATAAGCTTTTTTGTACCAGTAAATTATGGGGTACTATTTCTTATTGGCTTTCCACTCTATATTTTAGGTCTTCTAATTGGAGAGATCGCATTATATTCATTTGCGCTTAATAAAGGTCTTACTACATCTCGTATTCATCATTATTCTCGAAATCCAATTTATGTTGGAACGACAATTATGTATTTAGGCATGACGATAATGGGATGGTCGGTATCAATTTGGAGTATCGTCTTATTAATTTATTTCTTAATAACTATTCCATATTTTCACTGGACTGTTCGTTTAGAAGAAGCTTTTTTAATTAAGAAATATGGTAAGTCTTATAAGGAATACTTGAAAAACACTCCTAGATATATTGGAATCCCGAAAACTAAGAAACAACATTAATTTCGAGAACCGCCAATCTCATTTGGGTTAGCTTTGCCCGCTAACTGAAACCTCTTTTAAAACACAAGCAAGAGAGTATATCAAATCTAACTTAGGGAAATTAAAATTAATTTAAGCCTTTGCAACTCCAACAAGGGGAATGTAAACAAATATAATTTGTAGATTAGAATCTAAAACCACATACTGTCTAATTTTAAACCATTCTGCTCCTATACCACTGTATGTATAATCGTATTCCAAGGTCATTTTTACTAGGATGATATCATTTAACATAAATGTAGAGGCGGGATTCGATGTATGTGGCACTTGAGAAAAGTTTATGTACCAACTTCCACACAAGCAATCCCAACTATATCTATCTCTTGATTCTATGTTAAAGATTTCTTCATTATTTTCGTATTTGGCTTTAAATATCATCGTATTATTATAAGTAAAATACAATATCGATTCCTCAGTCGCTTCAAATAAATAAACAAAATTATGAGAGTGACCTAGCCACCAATGAACCATCGAAGAATCTTTACCAACTTTCTCCTTTAAATAATCTACATATTCAGTGTTGATGTAATTGTTGTTAAATTTACTCGGACTAGAAACCTCCCCAAAAACATCGCGCATTTGAAGATGCGATGTAAAATCAAACGATTCGACTTTCTCGACTAACTCGTCAGAATAGGAGAGATTGACTTCATAATTGGTCTCGTAATAGATTCTTGGTCCAATTAGGAAATTATCAATAATTAAAAGACTACCTAATGTACATGTCGTATATAAACATATAAGCAGCAATATTTTTCTTACGGTATTTATTTTGATGTTTCTCATTCCCCTTTTATTATATCTTTTAAGTTTAAGACTGAAAGGAAGTCGATAGTCTCTTTTCTTTCCGATCTTTTTGCTAATAAGCGCACCAGCAAAAAATAGAGTTATTATAAGATTTAAATTAAGTATATAAGCCAGTTCGCCACTATTAGTTAGCATCTTAGGTATCAAGGTGAAAGGGTAAAGTATTGCAAAACTGGTTCCGATAAGAGTAAATCCTAATAACATGTAAATGGCTTTATTGACTTTAATAGAGTGCCTTAGGCGGATATAATAATCTATGCTTAAGATTATTAAGACTATAAGAAAAACCAGATCCCAAAGTACGGAGAGTATAAATGAAGTTGAGATTAAAAAACAAATAGCAATGTCGGAAACTATAATCGAGATAGCGAACAATACTATGTTTCTGTCTTCCTTTAAATCTTCGTTGTTCTTCTTAATCTCTTTCACAATAAAATACTGTTCCGATATTTTTTAAATATGTTCGAAGTTTTACACATGAAAAAGTAGTTTTAATCCTCTAATGTAACCTAAAATATTATTCCGTTTAAAATCATACAATTTTAAAGGGAATATTATTCGTAATGGGATTGAAACGCCTTAACGTTTAAATATTTTAGGTTTCTTTCTAAAATAACAACTTTATATGTGAATAAGTTATATATTGGAATATGAAGAATTTTAAGAAAATTGTTTTGAAATTTCCAAATCCCCCAAAATATAAAAGGATCTTTAAAATCCTAGATAGATGTGAGATTCTTCAAATATACCGGTTTAACGAGGAGGATGCTATATATACCCAAAAATTTGTGTTCAAATCTAAAGAGTCCCATCCAAAAGATTTGGAAAAATTTTGCGATATATTTATCGAAATATTATCTGAAAATAAAGCTAAAAACGAGTATATTTGTTTGGTGAAGTGTTACTGGGACGAGGAATTACAAAATCTTTTCAATAATTCAAATTTAGTAATAGATCCTCCACTAATACACGACGAAAATTTTATGATAGTGTCTTATATATTAGCTGCAAAAGATACGGATCCATTAATAGAAAGATATAAGCAAAAATATGGCTCTCAATTAACAATTCTAAGTGTATCTTCCGTACAGCCTGATTTGAATAATTTATCGATGTTATTAACTGAAAAACAAAAATCAATAATGTACTATGCTGTTGAGAAGGGATATTACGAAATTCCTCGTAAGATCAAATGTGGAGTTTTGGCTAAACACTTTAATATTTCAGAGAGTGCGTTGTACGAACATCTAAGAAAGATTGAAAAAACTGTGTTTCATGTGTTATGTCACTGATTAATATAATTAATAATTAAACGAAACACACTTATCAAATAGAGCTTGAGTACTCAAGCTCAAACTTTATTTACTCAATTTTGTTCTCAATATCAACAAAATTTTACGAAAATTATCAACAATAAGGAACTTCTTTTTCATTTTGAAAGAGAAGTGATTTAATCGAAAAATGAAAGGTGTTTTTATGGAAAAAACAGACAAAACTAAACTTCTTTTCTTTATTTCTGTTGTAATAATAATTTTTTCGGGAATGATGGCTTATGGCTTTCAGATAAACTTCGGTACAGTCGATGTTCAAGAGGTGGCGATAACTGATATTAATGGAAATAAAATCGTTGGTAAACTATATCGTCCTATTAATGTTGATGCATCGAATCCAGCTCCGGGAATTCTTGGATTACACGGTTATAATAACGATAAAGATGTTCAAAGACCAGCAGCTTTAGAATTAGCTAGAGCGGGATTCGTAGTCTTAGCAATTGATGAACTTGGTCATGGAGATTCTGAAGGTATGATAAATTGGGCTATTCAAGGAGCTAACGAGTCATACCATTGGCTAAAAAATCAAGCCTTTGTTAATGGAGACAAAATGGGAATTTTTGGTCATTCTATGGGTTATGTTGTTGGTTATCAGTTAGCTATTGCAAATCCAGACCATGATGCGTGTGCTTTTCAATCTTTTCCTCCGTTACCGACCTACTTCTTTTTAACCCATAATGTTTTACATCTATGGGCACAATATGAAGAATGGTATACATTTAGTTTTGGAGCCCCTATCTATTATCAAAACATGTCTGTGTCTGAAGTTTATAATATGGGGTTAGCAATAACGGGAGCAAATGCTGGGTTATCCGGTCCTGGTGAAGTAGATCATACTTACGGCGACTTTTCTCTTGGAACGGCATATCGGGAACATTACGCTTTGGGAGTGACTCATCCTGGTTTGTCAATGGATATAGGCTGTACTAGAGAAATCGTTGCTTGGATGTTGCAGGCTTTGAATGGTTACACAGAAGCTAATGCGTGGAATACTGTTGCTGCTTTAAGTCAATTTTATTTGGGTGCCGAGATCTTTAGTGGCATTGCTCTACTTTTTAGCTTTATTTCTATGATCTTCTTATTTCAATGGTTATTAAAAAGTAAATTTTTTAGTGAAGTCTCACAACCGATGCCTACGTATATGAGTATGGTTTCAGAGAAGAAATGGATGTGGTGGACCGTTGCGGCGGTAAATGCAGCAATTGCTGGGATTGTATATATGTTTTTCACTCACACAGATACAGATTGGGGATTTCAAGCCCTTCCTTCAAGTCCATTCATAATGGGAATGATGAATAACTTCCTCGGATTTTATCTCGTTTGTGCGGCTATCGCTGGAGCTTTAGTGATCGTATGGGTACTTCTCTCCAATTATACTAGTGATAGTAAAATAAAATCCTATGATTTAGGCGTCACCTATGGAGAGGAGAGTTTCGGATCAAACCTGAAGAACAAATCGTATTGGCGAATTTTCGGAAAAACTTTACTAGTGATTATAATTCTTTTCGCGTGGATGTATCTATTGGTCGGCATCTTCCAAACATGGTTCATGATTGAATTTAGAATCTTCTGGTCGTTTATGAAATTGTTTACACTTGAACGTTTCGTGTTATTCCTGCTCTATGTACCAATATTTTTACCCTTTTTCCTTATTAATGGAGGAGTGTTCTTATTCGCAGAAATTCGACAAAAAGAGGCGAGTTCTCCAAATAAAACTCAGTTAATTTGGTGGATAAAAGCGTGTTTTGCAATGTTGACTGGACTCTTGGTTGTTTTTCTTATTCAATATTTAAGCCCTATATTCGGTGCAAATTACGCTTTCAGTGGATGGGCTTTTAACCCAATAATGCCTCTACAACTGATGGGAGTATTACCTTTATCTGCTTTAATCTATTTCTTGATGGTTTATTTCTACCGTAAGACGGGAAAAATATATCTTGGATCGTTTTTAGCAACAATCATAACTGTGTGGTTTTTAGCTACCGCTGGAGTTATAGGTGCAGGATTATAATTAATAACTATTACTTATTTTTTTTTTATATATTTCCCAAAATTAACCAAATAAAAATTTGGTTTTCCCTGGTTTTCACTATAAATTGAAAATCTTTATTAATTACTCTCCTTTTCAAGGATGGCTTTCAAATTTCTCGATACTACCTCTATCATATATGCTAAATCGCACCTCTCTAACTTATTCCGTAAATGATCAGGGAGCTTTTCGAGTTCGTGAAATTGAAGAAGGAGTGAAACATCATCAGAAGTGAATTTTACATCCACATCGTTTGTCCGCAATTTGCTCTTGTTCGCAGGGCAAACTTTTTGACATATCATGCACCCTACCAAGGCATTGTGCCAAATAGGTTTCACCCAATCGGGGAATTGGACCTCTGGTGGTTTTTCGTTAAGATAAGTCAGACACCTTTCTGCGTGTAGTAAAAATCTGGCGGATTCTATCGCGTGAGTTGGGCAATTCCTCATACACGCATCGCACTTAGTACATAAGTCTATAGTTTGTAGCTCGTGCCAGTTATCTTCCGGGCACTCTAAATCCGTATAAAATCCCGTTAATCTGTGGTAACTCCCTGTATTTTCTCCGTAACTTATGTTATTTCTTCCGTATTTAGTTAAGTCTCCTCGCACCGATAACAGCTTTAAGGGTAAATACGCTGGAGCGATTTTATACCCGTGGGAATTTAACACTTCCGAAATCAATTTTCCTGCGTAATCATTAACTTTTTCCCAGAAAAGATAAGTAGGAGGTATTACTAATTCGCCTTCAGTGCCGTTCCACTCGTACGGAATTTTGTAGAGGAGATCGGGGCTTAATGACACGATGATGGACTTTACATCAAACTTTATGTTAGATAAATCAAACGTAAATTTGGCAATCCTCTCCTCGTAAAATCCTGGATCAAACGCGTTACCAGTGTAAAACTTTTGGATATCTTCTTTTATTTTATCGAAATGGTTAATAGATATAAAGCTACAAGCTAAACCTTTCTTTTGTAATTTAACTTCAATCTCCGCTTGAATTTTGTTAAAATGGCTCATTTAATCTGGTTATAGGATTAATTCTGCTTAAATTCCAATTGAAATTAATAATTATTTGTATCCTAGCTTTATTACCTTTTAGATTCAGACTTAAAAGTGTCGAAATGTGAACACATAAAAACGTGGAAACTATTAAAAATCACATGGAAAGGATACCGGAAATTATTGACGAAATTGCCGAAAAAAAAGGACGAGAATTTATCGGCCTACAAACCGCTACGATAAAACAATTAGAATCCTTAAGCTATTATTTAAAGCATCCCAAATTACAGGAAAACAATAAGTTAGTGAAAGAGATGGTTGATTTATATCACAACGCTAAAAATTCTGATTTTATGAAGATGGAAGGGATTATTCGCAAACTTGATCAACTCAGAATTACTTTAGGCAAATATGAATACAAAGAAACTAAAAAAGCTCGAGTCACAGCCTTGGGAACTCCAAAAAAGAGACTTATTGTAGAAGATGCGATGCATGAAATCGCTTCATTAAAAGATCGAATCGCAACTCTAATGTCTTCTCCCTTAGGGGCTAGTTTACCCTCAAGTACTCAGAAGAGCCTCAACACATTTCTCAATTATTTGGATAACCCTAAGTTCGAGGCAAAACCAGATTTAGTAGGAAATGCGCTAGAAAAGTATAATGAAGCTAAGCAATCCGAATTTACCAAAATGCAAGGATTTAACCACATGCTCAACATGCTAGAAATTAAATTAGGAGCAATAGAATCGGAAAAGAAGCGATTTAAAACTCTAGATGACATAAAAGAAGAATTAGAGGCGGAAAAAGAAAAAATTAAAGTAGAATGGGAAAAAATCGCCGAAGAAAAGAAGAAAATTGAGGTAGTGCAGAGCGATATAGAAAAGCTTCTAAAAAAAATAGAAAAAGAACAAAAAATTATCGAAGAAGAAAAAAATAAAATAAGAGTTGAAGAAAACAAACTTAAGTCCGAAAACCTTAAAATAACGATGTTGCGCGAGAATTTAGAATCCGAAAGACAGAAGCTTGAGCAAGATAAAAGAGATTTAGCAAGAGAAAGAAAAAAGGTAGAACAACCTCCCGGACTCAAACCTCCTCCTTCTGCCAATAGTGGATAATTCGTAAATTTAGTTAACTTACGGAAATAATTTCAATACTCTTCGCTGATAAAAGCGTATTTAATTGACTTCTACTCTCATCAAGTCAGACGCAAGTAATACATTTTCAAATATTTCTTTTGCCTCCTTAAGAAGATCGTTAGCGTCGTCGTGATATCTCGAAGAAATATGAGTTAATATAAGTTGTTTTGCGTTCATTTTTTTCGCTATCTCAGCGGCATCGACGCTCGTAGAGTGATTCTTTTCTGCTGCTATACTTGCCAACTCTTTAGAGAATGTTGCCTCGTGAATCAACACGTCGCTATTCATACCGAGTTCAATTAATTCTTGACATGGCATAGTGTCAGCAGAATATGTTACCTTTTTTCCCTTTCTAGGTTGACCCACGATTCCCTCGCTTACGGGATCAACTGTTTTTCCGTTTATATTTACAATTTCTCCCTTTTGAAGCCGTTTATAAATTCTGCTTGCTGGGATCCCTAACTCCTTAGCTCGTTCGGGATTAAACTTTCCGTATCTTGGTTTTTCTATGAAAGAGTATCCGTATGTTATAACCGAATGCTTCATTAGCGCATATTTTACAAAATATCGGGATGTTTCATCCACGATATCATCAGAGAGCTTCTTTATCTCAGTAGGTTCGGTCGATTCCAAGCCAAGATATTCGACGATTTCCTTGTTATCGTGGTTGATCTCTCTAACAATTAAAGGGTAATTAGTTTTCAAGCCCAAAATTTTTCGATGGAGAAATAAATACAAGTAAAGATTTCTTGGACCGTAGATAAATACTGGTGCTGTACGTTCAATAAAACCAAATCGAAATAACAATCCCGGAAGCCCAATTATGTGGTCTCCATGAAAATGAGAAATGAAAATTTTTAGCAATTTGTTAAACTTTAATCCCGCTTCGTTATATCTTCGTTGCAGATCTTCTCCAGTATCGAATAAAATTACGTGAGATTTGTATTTTAAGGCAATCGACGATAGGCTTCTTTTTGGTACAGGAATTGCAGCACTAGAACCTAAAATTATTAATTCCATAGGTTAACTGCGTTGTTTTTTCAGTTTTAATATCTCTACTCTCTGTGATTCATTTTCGCTCTTCAATTCGTCTAGATAATTTTCAAGTTCTTTAATTCTTATTGCTAATTCTGGATCTGCGCCTAAAGCGGAGTTAGTGCTTTTTCCTCTTCGCGAAGACTTATTATGTCCCTCCAAAATATCCATCTGCTGACTTTTTAGTACAAGTTTTTGTTCCAAGTCTTTATTGGAGATAGCTAATCGATTAAGTTTTTTGTTTAGTTTGCCTAATTTTTCTTCCTTAGTTTCGATTTTTAATTCTTGCTCGTCTATTACTTGATTTAAATCTTTCAGCTTTCGCTTGTACTCCTCTATCGTACCGGAAATCTCTTCCTTTTTCGATAAATTAACTTTTTCTCCAAATGTTTTACTGTCTCTTATTTTTTGTTGAAGAGTATCGATTTGTAACTTCGCTTTTCGTAATTGATTTTGCAAATCGATTACTAAATTAGATGAATATCCCCCACCACCAGTTTCTGTTCCTGAAGAATTTCCCTGACTTTTTTCCAAAGAGTCGATTCTTTCTTTTAGGTTATTTATCTGAATGTTCTTTTCATGAACCAAATTTCTTAAGTAATCTATCGATAACTCCTCGTCTTCAGTATTTTTTAAATATTTAACATATTCATCTCTATCCTTGTAAAAAGAAAACTGATTCCTCAATTCACTTATTTCAATTTTAGCTTTATTTAATTTTTCTTGAAGTTCTTGAGTTAAATTGCGAGATATATGACTGTGACTCTCTTGGTCGGTACTATTTATTCCCAATGTATTCTGTTTTAACAAAGAAATTTCTTCTTCTCTTTCTTTTAATTTAAGGATTAATTTTTCCACCTTTTGGTTGTCTTGCTTTAATTTCCTAATCTCAATTTCTTGTTTGTGGATTTTATCTTGTAACTCTTTTGCTAATAAATCGAGAGGAGACTTCTGTTCCTCTTCAATTCGAAATACCTTACCTTTGTGATTTTGTTTCCTTTCTAACTCTAACTCTCGTTGGAGCTCTAGTTTTTCCTTTCTAATGTAACCTAAGGTATCTTTTAATTCCCTGATCCTCTTCTCCTTAGATTCTAACTCAAGTTCTAGTCTTGATGTTTGGATTTCTGCACATCCTTCTCCAGAGGATACCTTATTGTCCAAAACCTCCTCGTACTTCATAATTGTATCCTCTAAATCTTCTATTTTATCTAGCAAACTATCTCTTTGTTTCGTGATTTCTTCTAAATCACTACTTATCGATTGGACTTTATTCTTAAGTTTTTGTTCTTCCTTCAAAAAGGGTTTCACTAATGTTTAGGTGTTAGTTATTTTACTCAATATTAATATAATTTTTGTTCTTTAAAATAAAGAAAATTGATACGATAATTTTAATTTGTTTATTTTGTTGGTTAGAATTGAAATCGCAATTATTATAAAAGTAAAATAAAAAATAAAGATTACGATAAATAACACAAAAGGTATAATTACAGGCGGTAACGAAGCTCGCTCAATTAGAAAAAGTGAATTCAACATCATCGAAGCGATTAAACTAACTAAAAGTGATGGCAAGATTAAAAATAACGATTCAAATAGCAGTATTTTTTTAATTAGGTTGCTTTTAGTGCCAATAGCTCTCATTACAGCAAAATCTCTAACCTTTTCGTAGACTCCTCCTTTTAAATAAGAGTAAATTGAAAGAGCGGACAATATTAAAACGCAACTGAATAAAAAGAAAGGATAAAGCGTAATGTTATTGATAAGATTTATGTTTTTGGCGAATATAGGATCCAAAACTTTAAAAGTAAAATTATCTCTTAGCTTAGCTTCCATAATTGCTTCTAAATTGGGGATTAAATGATCTAATTCCGCAAGATCGTATTTAATTACAATTAAGTTAACCAAATCCTGAGAAATTTCCAGTTCTTCTTGCATAATCCCAATATCTATATAACCCGTGTATCCATTGTAAAGCGTATCGATAATAACTCCACTTATATGGAAATTCTTGTTTAAAGAAGGTATCAGTAATCGCTGACTGTATGGATAATCAAAAAAATTGTAAGCTAAGCCATCTCCTATAACTATAAAATCGAACGAGTTTTCTTCAGTGAAATATTGCCCTTCAATCTCGAAATCGTATATTGTACTACTAAGGTCTATGCCGATTATCGGAATTAACCTCGATCTTTGTTGCCCAATTGAGCGATAGATCCCATTTACAAATACAACACCATCTAATTCGTTGACTTGGATTGTCTCCACGAGTCGCGTTTCTAGATCGGTAATTCCATCTAAATTCTGTAATTCTTGCATTACAGATTTATTAATAAGAAGTTCAGGGGCAGTATAATTGAAATCTAAAGTTATATCGTTAATATCTGGATTTGAAAAACTCTCGTACATTTTCTCGTACAACTCCAATAAATTTTCATCTCCCACTACCAAAATATGCTCTCCCTGCGCTTTATTAACCCATTGAGTAGTAGAATTGTGTAATATAATTGTTCCCAATCCTAGACTAAATAAAAATAAGGAAATGACAAAAAAACCTATTAAATACCTTCTAAATTCCCCTCGTTTCCTAATAGTATTTATAACCGCAATTTTAAAGGAGAACGATATCCTTAACAACCACCTTATTATAAAAAAGGGTCTTTTAGCAGCGTTATAATTATGCGGAATGTCTTTAGAAAAACTATTCACAAGGTTTTTTGTATTTAGCCTCCTTAAAAAATAGCCTGGGATAAAGTAGATTCCAATTAAACAGGCAATGAGTAAAATAGGCGAGTAAAAAAGATCAATGGCGAGTTTAATAGAAGTTCCAAGAATTAACAGAGTTATGTAAAAAACGCCGTAGATAATTAAACCTAAAATAACTCCAATGATATAACCCACAAAAAACATTACATAGCATTCTACTAAGTAGAAGTAGTTATCCTGCATCCCTACAGCCCTCATTATCCCTATATCTTTTTTTTTACTCGAGACGAAAGTAATTAATACCATCATTATCGATACAAAACTGAGAATCTGGATCAACACCATTACATACAGGTTAAAATTGTTATAAACAATAGCAATTCCTCCGGAAAAAAACATCGAATTGTTAGTGTTGACGGCATCTGCAAATCCAAACGAAGAGATGAAGTACGCAAAAAAAGTCGAATTTGAAATTACAAGAATTATTATTACTAAATATTGATAGTTCTGATGTTTCTTTCTAATGAAGTCCTTAATCACAAAATCTAAACTCATGATATTGTTATAACTTATTTTTTACTTAATCTCTGTGCGAACAATTTTACCATCGTCGAATTCAATTACTTTCTCTGCTAAATCAATAAGGTAATTGTCGTGAGTGCACACAATTAATGTTTTCCGTTCGTCCTTTAATTGTTTAAATAAATCTCTGATGATTTCACTTGTTTTTTTATCTATGTTTGCTGTTACTTCGTCACCCAGAATCACGGGAGGGTCATTTGCTAGCGCCCTTGCTATAGCTACTCTCTGTTGTTCGCCAGCAGATAGTTGAAATGGGAGATGTTCTCGTCTTTCTGAAAGTCCAAGTCGATTCAATAATCCTACCGCTTTCTCTCTTTGCTGAGTTAAACTCGCTCCTACCAAACTTAGTGGAAACATCACATTTTCTTCGGCTGTTAAGGTACTAATTAGATTATAGTTCTGAAAAACAAAACCAGAGTTTACCAATCTGAAATTAGCGAGAACTTCTTCTTCCATATCAGATATTTGTACTCCATAGCTACTTACACTTCCTTCTGAAGGAATGTCCAAT
>JAHPYY010000025.1 GCA_019058515.1 Promethearchaeota archaeon | reverse complement strand
TTCTTTGGAATCTAATTGTTCATTCCCAACTTCGGAAATAATGGTTATTTCACATCCAAATTGCCTAAATAAATGCGAAAATAAACCAAATCCAACTCTACTTAGTCTATCTTTGTAGGTAATAATTATTCTCTTTACTTTATTTTGAATGATCTCATCAAGCACTAGAAAAAATTGGTCCGCTTAGGTCAAATGGCTGATTTTGTCCCCCTAAATTAGGTACAGGAAACCTAGGGTCGTACAAGTATTCAAATCTTTGAAAATCTGATCCGGGGTCATTTTTTTGAAGACTCCCATCAGCAACGAAATACCAAGAATCGTTAACATGTTCCAAAGGCCAGTCATACGCATATCTCCAATAATTCCATTCTTTGGACTCGCCATCTACATCTCCCATCAGATAGTAAGCAACTCTCGCACCATCCCATCTCCCAGGAATCCCTAAGAGTGCATCGTCGAAGATTTGAGTCTCCCAGTCCAATATTAAATTAAAACCATTAGCATTATCAGGATACACCAATTCCCCTTCAATATCACCGAAAACTGCTCCATGCGTCCACGGACCCATGATAAGTTTTTGGTGATTCTGTGCTTTAATTGTACCATAATCATCGTATCCGATATAGCCATCCAAAGTTCCTTGAAGAAAGTGGTCATACCATCCTCCAACATGCAGTCCGTACACATTTACATTGGAATATTGAGGTCCGATAGGCATCGAAAGAGAAGTAGAATTGAAATTTATTGTACGAGGGAAATACTGAAATATCAGATCCCTTTGAAATTCCCAATTTTCGGGGGCAGTACTTTTTAACCAAGTCTCTACAGAGGATTTATGATAAGAACCTTGAAAAATAGCGTGATCAAACAATTCAGGAGTTCCAAACCATAATGATTGCGCTTCTAATCCTTGTGGACCCATTCCTGCATAACTATACTGATTAATACACAATGCAGAGACGCCTACACTTGCAATTTTACCATTACAGAAACTTTGTGAGAGTAACCAATTTATAGAGTCTACACCGTCTTGGTAAGATTTAGTAAATAATTGAAAATTCGTTCCCCCTTCAGAATCGAATGTTCCTCTTAAATCTTGGATTACTAAGTGATACTGTTGCGTGAGATAGAAATCAGAATATAGATCGTAGGCCCAACCTCTTTTTCCGTAAGGTGTTCTAACAAGTATTACAGGTCTTGCAATACCAAACGACCCCGGTGCGAAATACACATCTGTTGCTAATTTTACGCCATCTCTCATCTCTATAAAAAATTCTTTAGGTTCAGGTTCAGAATATAATCCTGAATATGTTATTACGATAGATGAGAAGGCTACTAACGCGACTAAACAAATTCCTTTTACTAGTTGAAATGGTGTCCAATCTTTGTAGGACGTTTTTGCAATACCTTTCGAAATTTGGTCCAACGCTTTTGTAACTATCTTTACTCCCAGAATTAAGTACAGGATTAACGCTAAGCTTATTGATACGATCGAAAACAGATCGTTTAATATAATAGCTAGTATAGAAGTAAAAAGTGTGACTGTAATGGAGATCACAGAACTCAGGTTTATTAAGTATTTAAGGCTTTTTTGCTCCCCAATTTTTTTTAGATAATGCGAACCCAGAAAGATAGAAAAAATAGAAGTAAATAATGTAAAAGGTAACAATATGATGGAAACTAAAACTATTAAAACCTGAAGTAAATAGTAAAAAAATTTTCGATGGTAGTAAACAAATGGCTGTGTTAAAACATTTCTACAGTAATAAAAGCGAATTAGCAGGTAATAAATCCGGGAAATGACTGTAATTAGAAGGTTTAAAGTTACGATTTGAACGAAATCTATTATTGTCAGTTGAAAAAATAAAAACATTAACCAATCAATCATGATGAAAGTTATTTACTTATGAATTAAAAAATCTTTCGCAGGTTGATTTAGTGAATTTGAAAAAAACAGAAAAAAAGAAGATTTAAATGGGATTAGGAAGAAGCAAGTAAGTATTATAACCAGGTCCCACATAAATGCTATTTTTTGCTATATTTCTTTCGAGATATTGGTACGAATAGACTTGTTGCTCAGCGCCCGTATTCGGATTTATTGCGAAACGAGGATAATTTGAGCTAGAAATACTTACTCTTAATTTATGACCTGTATTTATTTGATACGCGGTAGACCATAAATCAATGTCCAATTCAACTATTCCTGCTTGGTTTAATGGAGGAGCGTCGATATTAAAACCATCTCGTCTTTTAACGTTAATTATTCCATCGCTTATTAATATCGACCGCCCATCGGGATAAACATCGCAGATTTTAACAGTAAAATCTGTGTTTGTGCAATTGGAACTTACAGTTAAGTGTGCCCACATTCTACCTATAATTTCATAAGGTGAAGTGAAGGTTTCGGTCTCAAATACTAGTACATCGTCTCTATCTTCTACATCTCTTTGATCGTAGGGGCCTGACGCGATAAGCAGGTTGTTCCCACCGATTGTAGGTACAGGATTTCTCGAGTCGTACAAGTAGTCCATTTTTGAGTTAGCAGAACCTTTATCGTTCTTTAACATCTCGTTATTTACTGAAAGATACCAAGTATCGTTCGTGTGGGGGATTGGCCAATCGCTTGCGTATCTATAGTCGTTTGCATTTATAGTTTCATCGTCTACATCACCCATAACGTAATAAGCCACTCTATTTCCTGTCCAATCAATATTTTTACCTAGTAACGCATAATCAAGTAAGTTCTGCTCCCAACTCATGTATAGATCAATACCTGAAGTTGATTGAGTGGGAAATTCCAACTCGCCTTGTTTTCCTTCCCCTGGAAACCCGTGAGTTGAAGGTGTCATTATCAGCAATTGCTTACCCCTTGCGTTTTCGGTACCTAAGTCATCGTAACCCATATACCCATTAAGCGTACCTTGACAGAACGGGTCGTACCATCCACCAATATGTATTGCCGCTACATCAATCTTGTTATAAGTAGGTCCAATACCCATAGATAAACACGTGGAATTGTGAAACTCGTCCTTTTTCGAGTGTTGGGCAATCTGGTCAAGTTGGTATTCCCAATTATCTGGAGCTGTTCCTTTTACCCAGTTAATTACAATATCCTCCATAAACGCTCCACCTCTGTACATAGATATATCGTATAAATCGGGAGTGCCAATCATGAGCGATTGAGCGACTAATCCCTCCGGTCCCATCCCTGCGTAATAATACTCGTTAATTGCTAATGCCGAAGCCCCCACAGATGCTATCTTCCCGTTACAAAACGGTTGGTCTAAAATCCATTCAATCGTGTCTACGCCGTCCATGTAAGCGCTCTGAAACAACATAAAACTATCTTTATTCCCAGAATCAAAACATCCTCTGCAATCTTGAACGGCCAAATGATATCCTTGTGGCTGATAAAAAGTTTTGTACATTCCCGATCCTTCTTTTCCATAGGTTGTTCTTATTAAAATAACGGGTCTCGGACCACCAAAAGAACCAGGAGCGTAATAAACATCTGTTGCGAGTTGAGTTCCGTCTCTCATGGTAATATTGGTTGTAATTTTTTTGGGAGGGGTATACACTGCGGTTCCAATTAAAATCGTTGATGGTATGACGATTAAAACTATTAATACGACAGCTTTTATGGAGTCTCCATATTTACTTCGATTAAAGAAGCTAATAGTCCACTTTTCTATAACCTTAGGGTACGGTGTTGATACAAGCTTCATCCCATATTGTAAGTATAGTAATAAACTTAGTCCAATCGCTGTCAATGCATAAATCTCCGATAATAACGCAAAAACTAAGAGTCCTAAAAGGGGAAATAAGAGCATCAATAACGTTCCCATGTGCTTAAGATAACTGATCCCCGTTTTTTCTGCGATTTGTTTCAAGTAACCACTACTTAAAAGAAGAGAATAAAAGCAGATAAAAACTGCAACGGGTAGATATAGAATGCAAAATAATACTATAGAAATTTGCTTTAGTCCGTAGAATGCAATTCTCTTCTTGGTAAATATGGGCGATTCGGATTTATGGGAGGCTAAATCGTTATAATAATATAAAAAATAGATAAGAATATAGTATCCTCTGCTCAACACCACCAAGAATAAATTAACACTAAGGATCTGCTCTAACACTAGAAAGCCCAGTGTATTTAAGAAGTAGAAAAAGGCAATTATTAGATCAATCATAATATATACTATTCTGTCGTGCGGTATTATAAATATTATTAAATAAGAACAACAACAGACAATTAAATATTTAGTAGAATCTAAATAGCTAAGAATTTGTTAAAACAATTTAAAAAAATATATTAGATTTGTATCATAGATTTCCTTAATAATCTACGATATCTTCACTGTTAATGGCAATTTTAAAGTCCCAAATATTTGGAAGGAGTTATGTTGGAGTGTACTTGTTACCAAATAACTCGTTTGTATTGTATCCTCATTCTTTGTTGACTAGGACTTTAGAGAAACTTAAATCAGTATTTAATCTTCCTTTGTATTCAGCAACCGTGAATAATTCCAAATTATTAGGGATTTACCTGATAGCAAACAAATACGGTATGCTTGTGCCAGATTTAGTTAGGGATGACGAATTAGAGACACTTAAAAGCAATGTTGATAATTCTCTCCAAATAGGAGTGTTAAAATCTCTCGATAATGCTTTTGGAAATTTAATCCTTTGTAACGATAAAGGTGCTATAATAAGTAGTCTATTGAAAGGGCATCGAGAATATATTGAAGATATTTTAAATGTAGAAACTGTTGTTTACGAATTTGCGAATTCGTATCTTCCAGGCTCGATTTCGGTTGCCAATAATAAGGGTTGCTTGGTCCATCCTTTATCAACAGATGAGGAGATTGAATACATTTCATCGGTATTAAAGGTAGAAACCGATGTAAGTACTGTGAATCGAGGACATCCCTACTTAAGAGCAGGAGTGGCTGTAAATGATTCCAATGGCGTGTTTGGAAATGATAGTACTGGTCCCGAGTTAATGAGGCTTACTTCCATTTTACAAATCTAAGCATTTATGCGAGGCCTCGTACACCCAACCAAGGGATTTAACTTTATTAGAATTAATGAATAAAATTTAATACCTTAGAATTATTTAATGAATTATTCACACAATTTACTGTATGTTTTTTAGAATTCAAGCTATGTCGGAGATTAAAATCTTTAGAATTACTGGTGTGTACAGAAAGAATCATAAGGATTATTTGGTCCGAAAGGAAGTTCGAGCCCTAAAGGAGGAAGACGCAATAGAGAAGGTTCTTTCTCAAATCACTTCAATTGGTATATTGAGACGCCAAGTAAAGATCCAAGAAGTAGTTGAAATCCAACCGAATGAAGTAGAAGATTACTTGATTCGAGAATTGTCCTCATAATTTGTAGAAAACAACATTATCAAGGGTATCAATATGGAAAGTCAAAAAGAAGTTGAACGACAGTTATATCAATTTCAATACATAAAACAACAGAGAGATATGTTTCAAAACCAATTGGAACTGATGTCTGCTTCACTTAACAATATGAGAAATACCAAGTTTACACTTGAAAATATTAAGGAAGGAATAAAACCTAACGATGAAATCCTAGTACCAATTGGAGGAATTATCAATGTGAAAGCTACAATAAAAGACACCCAAAAAGTTCTATTGTATATTAGTCAAGATGTTGTCGTGGAAAAAAGCGTTGACGGAGCAATTAAGTATCTAGATAAAACTATAGAAGAGCACAACAAACAAATCGAGTTTTTGGGAAAACAACTCCAAAATCTTGACGCAAATCTACAAGGATTGTCCCAAAACTTGCAGCAGTATCTCCCACAACGCTGAAGTTAAAATTTCATTCATCGCAAGTTATTATGCTCGACAAATTAAAATATGCGTTCTCATCTTTCGTAAATAAAACATTAACGGATAAAAAACTCGACAAATCCCTCTATGATTTAAAATTACTGTTAATTAGTAACGATGTTGCAATTGACACCGCAGAAGAAATATGCGAAAAAATTGCCAGTGAATTTGAGGGAGAGCAGATAGGACGATTTAGTTCTACTAAGAAAGCAATGTTAGAGGTGCTTACAGAAGTAGTAAATGAGATATTAACTCCCGAAAAAGAAATAGATCTGATTGCTGAAATAAAAAAATCTACCAGACCTTATGTAATCGTCTTTCTTGGGGTAAATGGGACGGGAAAGACAACTACAATTGCCAAAGTGGCGCATCTACTTAAGGAAAATTCTTTATCATGTGTAGCCGCAGCAGCGGATACATTTAGAGCAGGAGCTATTGAGCAATTATCCAAACATATGAGTAACGTCGGAGTAAGAGTTATCAAACACGAATATAAATCAGATCCTGCGTCTGTAGGTTTTGATGCTATTGAACACGCTAAAGCAAAAAACATTGATGTGGTTCTTATTGATACCGCAGGAAGGCAAGTAACGGACAAAAATTTGATGAAAGAAATGCAAAAAATAGTCAGAGTTGCTCAACCAAATCTTATCGTGTTTGTTGGAGATAGTTTGGCTGGGAATGACGCGTTACATCAAGCTAAGCAATTCAAGGAATATGTGGGTATTGATGCAAATATACTTACTAAATTAGACGCCGATGCAAAGGGAGGAGCTGCGTTATCTATATCCTTCGAAACCAAGAAACCCATAATTTACGTTGGTGTAGGCCAAAGATATAGCGATTTAAAACCATTTGATAAAGACGAATTTGCGTCAAATATTCTCGATGTAAATTAATAGCAAAATTTTTTTAGAAAATTAAAATTTATTCAAATAGTAAAATGTCCTATCCTAAATACGATTCAAAGTATTCCAAGTATTCAAAAAAGAAAAAAGCAAGTCTATACGATAGACTTGTAAGTCTCTTCAAAAATATTAGAAGAATAATCAAAATTGCTAATAAGCCCAGTAGAAAGGAGTATTGGACGGTGGCAAAAATTATCTTGGTTGGGTTAGTGATTTTAGGGGGATTATTTTACGTAATTCAATTACTGTTTACAGTATTACTTCGTTTAGGGAGAACGTAACTCAGTTTTTGTGTTTACAATAATCTATTTTTTCAATTAGCAAATTTTAAATCAAAATGAGGGTATCCATTCAACAAAAAAGTGGTCTAAATTATATTGCTAAAACTCGTCAATTTACTGATATACAACTTGACGAGCCAGAATCTTTTCACGGGACGGATCAAGGGCCAAGCTCAGTGGAGTATTTTTTAATCGGGATTGGAGGATGTTTAGGAACTACTTTTGCATACTGTCTTCAGAAAGAAAATGTAAATGTAGACAATCTAATAATCAATATAGATGGAACTCTTAAGCACACTGGTCCCCAATTAAACTTAGAAATTACGCAAGTAGATGTCTCAATTTCCTTTAAATCCCAAAAAGACTCCGACGAGGATATAATAAAGGATTGTATAGAAAAATTTCAGAAGTATTGTATCGTCTCAAATTCTATACTTAGCGGATTTCCTATTAATGTAAAGTTTTCTTAAAAAACGAGAAAATTTAAAAAATTAAAAATAGAAAACATTTATTGAGCTTGGAATTCGAACATCTTCCTCTTTGTTTTTGCAAGCTATAAAAGAGATTTTCATGTTTTTAATCTGATTTAACAACCGTTCGGTTAATATTCCATCGATAATGATGTGTCTTGAATCTTTATAGTTCTGAATTTCGTTATATAGTTCCGCTACGGGTACTTCAAATATCTTCTCTCCATTTTTATTGAACCCAACACTGTATCCAGATTTGATACTGCTAACGGTATTTATTATTACATCCTTGTCCTTCACTTTTATTTTTTTTAGTAGTTTTGCCAGAGGGGCTTCTTTTATTTTCGGCTCTTTCTGCTTTACTTCAGTTATTTCCACCTTCTGACCATGGGCGGGTTTTTTATTCTGAAGAGCTTTAATTAATTGTTTTCTTGTTAGTTCTTCAACCTCAAAACCCTCGGGGGCTCTGGCAACATAATCTATTTTCGCTACTTGAAGCAACTCGTTCAATATTATGGTTCCACCTCGATCACCGTCAATAAAAGCAGTAATTTCGCCCTTAGTTTTCGTCAATTCGATAATTGACTTAGGCACATGAGTTCCCTGTACAGCAACAGTATTTTTAATGCCAATTCGTAATAAATTTAACACATCTGCTCTTCCTTCGACAATTATTAAATCTTCGCTTGTTTCAACTTCAGGTCCCGCAGGAAGGTTTTCCGAGCCCCAAGAAATAATTTCTCCTAATTTTATGTTTTTATCTATTTTTTCTTCAATTTCAGAGGGTTCAAGAGATTTTTGATCCCATTCTTTTAGTAACTCGGCAGCTCTTTTAATGATCTTTTGCCTTTTAGTTTCTCGAACGTCTCGTATTTCTAATAACTTTATACTAGCTTCGCATGGTCCTACTCGCGACACAGTCTCAACTGTAGCTGCCAATAACGCGGTCTCTTTTCTGGTAAGAGACGAGGGAATAATAATTATGCCTTCAGATATCCCTTCTTTTGATTCGTTTTCGACTTCAATACGCCCTATTCTTCCTGACTTCTGAAGATCTCTCAAATCTAAATCTAATAGAAGTCCTTCCGTTTAACCGATAAGCCGAAATGGCTTTATTATCATTGGCCGAATACGGCGCCTACAATGTCGCTTTTTTCGACCACTCCCTTAATTGTGAATTTCGCTTCAATAATATATTTTGTTGTAAAATCATTCTGATGAGTAATCTTGATCACTTCCTTAATAGTAATTAATAACCAATTGATTTATTTAATCTAATTTGAAAAACAATGAAATTAATAAAAGGTAATCTTGTTTTTGTTGAGTTAGATGATTATTTGTGTTATAATTACAAATATAATATATTTTTTAATTCATCATCTTTGCGAAGATGATCAATTATGATAAACCTCCATATAATAAAATTTTTCCTAAATAGTTAAATTACGCAAGATTTCCAAATTTTGACTCAACAAGTAGTTACTACGCGGAAATTAATGTGGTAGGCGGGTTTATACCTCTTTACTAATATGAATTATCGGATTAGAATTTGGATTAAACAGCTTTTTATTATTCCCCGTGTTATCTAAATTATTTAAATTATCTCTATGGTTCAAATGATTGAAAGAATAATTGTGCTTGGAGGTAAGGGCGGAGTAGGTAAAAGCTCTATTAGCGCATCAACTGCCGTGATGCTGTCGAGATTACTTCCAAATAAGAAAATATTGTTGATTTCCTTTGATATGGCTCACAATCTTTCTGATTTGTTTAGTTTAGAGATCGGTAACAAATTAACTAAGCTTACCGACAATCTATGGGGTATAGAACCGGATCCTAATGTTTACGCCGAAGAGTATACCTCTGATTTAATCTCAAAAATGAAAGCCTTAATGAAACAAATGCCAATAGTGGGGTTAATTCCCCAGATTGAAACTTTTATCGATACCACATTTACCGCTGATTCAATACCCTTAGCTTTGAAAAACGCAATCTTCTTTCAGAAAATCCTCGACGCTGAAGATTCATTATATCGAGATACTAGAGCAGAGAGCATAGACTTTCACATAATAGTTGCGGATTTTCCCCCTACGGGTAATATGCTTGCTTTGTTTGAGATTCCCGAAGACCAAGTTAAAGTTGTGCTGAAGTATTCATTAAACTTCTATAATTCCATACGGAGTACTTTAAAGAATATTTCTAAAATGTGGAAAACACTAATGAAACCCTTCGTAAAACAAGAGGAAAAACGACATTTATCCGAGAGCGTTTTAGGAATGTTAAAAGATCTCGAAAATCGGGGAGAAAGGATAACTGAATTAATCCACGATGTGGGATCTCTTAGATTGGTAACCATACCAGAAAAAGCAAGCTTCGAGGAGATCAAACGGGCAAGGGATTTAACGCGCAAATACATTTCACTCGATGGTGTGCACATAAATATGGTAATTCCTCACTCTGATGACTGTAAATTTTGTAATAATGTAAGAACCACTCAATTGAAGTATGCTGATGATATAAAGAAAGAGTTTAATCGTCTGAAAATTTGGCAGTCAAATAGATTAGAAAACGAACCAATCGGTCTCGATGGGTTACTCTCTCTGGGAATAGAAGTTTACGGTAAAACTGTAAGCGCTGAAGAGATTTTAAATCCTAAATAATTGTTTAAAAAAGGGAACTTGTACATTATAATTTTCATTCCATATCTTCCAAAACGGGAGAACCTTCAATAAATTTGCAACTTAAACCAATTTTCTCAAAATATTTACATAAAGCGATGCAAGCGAATTTTTCCGTAGAGTAATGCGTCCCTCCTATAAGGTTTATATCATTCTCAATCTCAAATTCGTGTACATTTTTGCTAAAAAAATTTAATACAGTTACCCCTGTAACATAGGTGTTGATTCCTAGCTGAATTATTTCCTCAATACCTTCGACATTATTCCCGCCTCCCCCCACAACCGCAACTTGATGATTTCGGATTTTGTCCGATCCGTAGCTCCAAAGTTTTGTTTTATGTCCTACGACGGTGCTTAACTTATCAGCTATTTGTTGCGGTGTATCCAAGTCGGTTTTCCCAAAAACACCCACTTTTGCCCCAAAATATTCGTAAAACTCCCCTTCAATTGATATGTCGAGCGCTTTTGCCAAATTGGTGCTCGTTGAATATTCTCCGTTTTTATCTAACGGTACATGCAAGGTGTAAATCGAGATCTGTTTTGCTTTTAACTTTGGGAGTAAGTCCGGGTTCATATTTTGAAACACTGAAGGATTCCTTATATCCCAAACCATCGGATGGTGAGTCACCAAAAGGATGTTTTCTTTTCCTAAACTTAAAATCTCGTTTAAGACCTTATCGCTTGGGAATACCGCAGTAAATACAGATTCAACCGCATCAGAATTATCAAGTAGAACTCCCATATAGCGTGATTTAAAATTCTCACTAATATAGCGATTGTATTCCATATCCTTCCAATCGTCGGTGAGATTATTAAGATCAAAATCCAAATCAAGCTTTTGGTATAGTTTTTTTGATTCCATCGCTATTTTCCTATTGGAGAAAGATATTAATTCTAGATAACAATAAACTCAATTTTAATATTATTATTTATTATTAATACCCAAAACTAAAGAGAATTGATGACAAGCAACAAAGTTAGAGAAGAAATTATTGAGATCGTTAACAGAGAGACTAGAGCATGGGATACTAAAGATGTTGGTCTATTAATGACTATTTTTCACCCAGATATGGTATGGCCTTGGCCAAGAACACCCCAATCTCACGATCCTATGGATTGGGTATTGGAATGGGGCAGGTATAATTACGATCGCTGGAGGAATGATTGGCTAAAGTTATTCAATACGCATCAGCTTGCTCGAAACATTAGAGAAATTAAAAAAATCGAAATCTCGAAAGAGAAAGACGGTGCGTTCGCTGTAGTTGACATAGATACCTTATGGATCGATTCTGAAGGGAATAGAAATCACTGGAGAGGACAAGTTTGTAAAATTTACTCAAAAGTGGGAAGCGAATGGAAAATGACTAGCCATTATGGAGTTCTTGAGTTCTAAACTTATAAATATAAATATAAATATAATAGGAGTTTACTTTAATCTAGAAATTTTTTTTATAAAATAGGCATAATTAAATGGTTGATATTGCATTTAAAATAATTCTCGTCGGTCCGGCCGCTGTGGGCAAAACTAGCCTTTTAAATAGATTTATCCATAACCAATTTGCTACATCTTATAAGATGACTATTGGTGTAGATTTCTTAAAAAAAGATATAAAGATAAACGATGCAAACATTAAATTGATAATCTGGGACATTGGCGGACAGGAGCGTTTTAAATTCATGAGAAAGAACTTCTATAGCGGAGCAAATGGAGCGCTACTTGTTTTTGATCTAACCCGGGATTTTACCTATTCTCAACTAACAGGAAGATGGTATCCGGAGTTAACAAAATTCATTAGAGAGGACATTCCTTTCATATTAATTGGAAATAAACTGGATTTATTAGAAGATGTCGGGACGGTAGTCGACAGGAATGAAGCCAAATCCTTCGCAGAGAGTAGAAGATGCAATTATATCGAAACATCAGCAAAATCTGGGGAAAACGTAGAAGACGCGTTTATGGAATTAGCTAAGAAAATTACGATGAGTAAATCGATTACGATTTAAAAAATACTTATCTTTATCCTTTTTATTCTGGTTTAAACACAAGTCCTTATGAATCTTAGCGTGTAGAAGGCGTTGATAAATCTTGTAAATATTATAGTCTAGAAATTTTCTTTTATTAACTTTATACCTTACTCATTAATTCATCAAGGTTAATATCTTCTTCCCAAAGAACATTCCTAACATCTGGTAGAATTGCCTGGTCAAACACCTTCTTTTTTAAAATTGGCTTTAAAACCTTCTTATTTATATTCTTTCCTATTACTAATATCCCCATTAAATGGTTATTCTTTAGTACAAATTTTCTAGACATTTTTTTTTCAAATGAAACATACGAAAGTTCATCAAAATTTTTCTTTGAGTGAGTGATACCCACTGCAATGGCAGTAAATCCAAAAATTTTAATGGATTGAACCGGAATTGCTCCTTTATATTTTACCGCACTACCAACCATATTTTTTGCAGCAATTTTTCCTTGTTTTTTAGCATTTCCCCAGGTTGGGTGAAGGATTGGTGTTTCATAAAGAGGATCATATAGTTGAGCAACATCACCCGCAGCAAAAATGTTTGAGAAATTAGCTCTCATATACTCATCCACGATCACTCCTTTATCCACCTGAATCCCAGAGTCTTTAAGAAAATTTATATTAGGTCTCATTCCTATGGTTATAACTACTAAATCTGCCGCAAGTTTTCGACCCCCCTTTAGGACAACTGAGCTTATTTTATTATTTTCACCTTTAAATTCAACGATTTCTTCATTCAAATAAATATGAATCCCATTTTCTTTGATTTTTTGTTCTACGATTCTCGCAACTTTCCTATCAAACCCAATAGGCCATAAGTGACTCGCTTTTTCAATAATCGAAATCTCTAATCCAATTTTCTTAAAGTTTTGAATTGCTTTCATAGCAATAGATCCTCCTCCTATAATGACCACTTGTTTAGCATTACAAACTTGCTTTGCAACTTCTTTAGCGTCTTTAAGATTGTATAAAGTATGAATCCCTTCTAGATTTACTCCTTTCCACGGCAACATAATTGGACTTCCACCAGAGGCTATTAATAAGTAGTCGTAATGGAAGTGTGTTCCGTTATTTAAAATTACTTGATTTTTTTCAGGATCAATTTTCTTAACATAGTCATTAATAAATCCAATATTATTTTGGTAGTAAATGTTCTTCCCTTTTATAAAAAGTTCATCCTCGGTACAACTCTTTGAAATCAAATTAATTATTTTGCTTCTTTTGTAAAATTGGTAATCCTCATCTGAGATAATCACAATCTCCCCAGAATGATCCAATTTCCTTAGTTCTAAAGCAGCTATAGCTCCTGCTGGTCCTCCACCAATTATAACATATCGAGTCATTTTATTATTACATCACTAAAACTCTTTTTTAAACTTTATATCTTATCAATTTACTAGGAAAAATTTGAAAATTAATAACTCTCCATTAAAAAATATTCAAATTCCCCAAGAATGAATTTAGTAATTAATCTAATGTGAAAAAAGTAAGTATAAAATATAGGTTAAAATTCGGTTAATTACGAGTTAATATAGCTTTTATTTTTTTACAAATGAAAGTTTTTTATAGCATTTCTTTTTCTAAGGTTATAAAGCTTTTTTTGATTTGATTTCTATTACTTGAAGGTGCTTTACAATGATACCAAAAAGCTTAAAAATATTTAACTTAGATTATTCAGGAACATTTAAAGAAGTAAAAACGGACAATCAATTAGAATTGTTCACATTGTACAATATTTTGGCTATATACGACACGTTCAAAAAGATAATGTACATTTGGAAAGGTAAGTACGTTTCAAATAGCCTTAAGATTTATATCTCTAAAATAAGAGAAATTTTCACGAATTCATACCCATATTTAAAAGTACTTCGCAATATTACATTCGAATACGGCTCAGAAAATCAAGATTTTATGATGCTTTGTGATTTCTCGAAAGAAGATTTGGAAGCTCACATTTCAGGACAAGAAGAGAAGGTTCAACCATACCTAGTAAAAATAGCCGACTTGGAGGAGAAAATTGACAATTCAACACAATTAAAGGATTATAAGAAAGCCCTTGCATATTCAGACGAAATTATAAGATTGGCTAAGGAAATAGAAGACAGGGGTTTAATGCGAGACCAAGAGAACCTTCAACTAAGATTGAAGGATCTGTTGAGGATAAAGAGGATTGACACGATCTCCGAAATCGACGATTTAAGAATTATTGAGATGAACCACTATCGGTTGGGCAAGATTTACGAAACGATTGAGACCGCCAGACAAATAATTAAATTAGCGAAAACGGTTAAATTAGAAGATATCGTGAAAGAACAGGAAGATTTTCTTGCCAGATTGATGGGTCAGTTCAATGTAAAATTTAGCGTATCAGAAATAAAAAACGCTAGCGAGGAGACTCGCACTCAATTTGATAGATTGATAGAACAAAACAAAATCGCTAAGGCTCACTCTCTTGTACTTGCCTTCAAGGAAAAATACGGAGAGAGTTTTGATTTAACGGGAATTCCTGCTGTTGCTTACTTTATTTCTAAAGATGAGGATTTATGGAAGAGAGACCTTAATGAAAGTGAAAAGGTGAAAAAGATGCTTGACCAAATAGAGAAGGAATTATTAAAAAGTATAGATTCAGGAAACCTAAAGATAGCAAAAAAGCAGATGGAACAAGCTCAAGAGCTATTAGACGATCAGAAGGACGATAAGTTGAACGTTAAATGGAACGGTATTAAGAAAAGCTTCATGGACGAAGAACTTTCTGCTAAAGCAAATTTGGAAGTATTACAGAAAGAAATCGAACAAAATTTATCAGAGTGCGAAAATTATGCTCAGGAGGGTCAATTCGATTTAGCGCTCGAGAAATTAGACCTTGCTAAGGAGAAGTTAGAACCGTACGAATTACCTGAGTTACACACTAAAATCAAGGAAAGGCGCAAGGAATTACAAGATAGAAAAGAGAAAATTTCATCCTTGCGTCATAAAGTCGAGGAAACATTAAGTGAATGTCAGAATTTGGCGCGTGAAAGTGAATACGACGAAGCCATTGACATGCTTGATTCATGTTTAGAAGAAATAAACCTCTACAATCTACCTGATGCTAAAATCAAGATAGTAGAGTATAGAAACGAACTCATTAACAAAAGAAGTCAGATTAACAAACTTATTGTCAAAATCGAAAAATCTCTAATTGATTCTCAGAGACTAGCTAATGAAAGTCGGTTTGAGGAAGCAATCGAGAACATTTCAACAATTCTAGAGCAATTACAGCTCTATGATCTAACGGAATTGAAAGGGAATATACGCGATAAATTGACCGAAATTAAAGGTATGCGGGAAGGGATCGCTTCCTTAGAAGAAAAAATGGAAAGTTCTATGAAAGAGAGTAAGCAGCTGATAGAGGATTTTCAATTTGATAAAGCGTCAAAAATTCTAGAATCTTGCTTAAAGGAATTAGAATTCCACTCAGTACCTGAATTAAAATCTAAATTAGAAGCTCTTAGAGACGAAAATTTAAATAAAAAGCGAGAGTACGAGAAAATTAGAGAAGAAATCAGAATTCTTGAAACATGCTTCCAAGAATCTCGTGAAAGTAAGGACTTAGAAACTGCTTTGAAATTTGAACAGCAAGTCGTAGATATTTCCCAAATTTTAAGGGAAAAGCATATGGAAAGCGAATTTTCCGAAGTTATTAATCGAATTCAAGAAGAAATTGACCAAGTGAAGTCTTTTGACAAAGAACAGAAATCTAAAGATGAACAAACCAATAACTTCAAGGATCAGGTAAAAATACTTAATAAAGAAGGTTTAGAGTTTGTCGAAAAAGGCGAATTTTCAAATTCATTGGAGAAATACCGAAAAATTCTCGATGTATTTTCAAAATTCAAAAATCAAATTTAGTGTTTACAAATTAAGAGAAAACCTTAGAGAGCATATTTATAATAATTATGGGGAAGGAAAACAATGTTAGAGGAGATATTTGAAAAATACAATAAAAAGTTTTTAAGTAGAGTGGAAGAAATCAGGAAATATTTAGTTAAGAACTATAAGTCAGATTTCAGTGAGAAGGAAATTATTAATGTAGAAAGAATAGATACTACAAAAAGATTGGAAAAAGCAGGGTTTCACAAGAATCTATCTAGCTGGAAAAACGCGTATGGCAATGTATTCGTGTCATCTTGCGAGATGGTTGATAATAAACAAAAAAGATTCGACTATAAGTTTTATTTCGTTGATGAGAAGCTTGACGAAAAAGAAATGGAGGTTATTCTCAATGCTATTGACAAAGCTGATAAATTAGCGAAACGATTTGAGTTTGATGCAGCAGTTGAAATAGTTGAGGAAATGCTAAATTCCATTAAGAAAAAGAAAGATGAAGTGTTTAACAGAAAGTTAACCAACAAACGGAGCGAAATCGTCGCTGTTAAGGTTAAGTACGAAGAAGGCATGTCTAAAATTACGGTTTTAGATCAATCACTAAAGGAAAAAATAAATACGAATGAATACAATGACATAGCTAATATTTGTAGCGAAATAATCAAGATAGCAAAATCCATTAAAGAAATAAACATAACTAAGAAATACGAAAAAATTTTAGAGTCTACTAACCAAAAAATTAAAGTTAGTAGCGACATTGGAAAAAGCGAGAAAAAATTAACCTCGCTTTTAGAAAATTTACAGTACGAAGTAGCGCTAAAACTCATCGAGAGTATTTTAAAAAAAGCTGAATCGATTGAACACCAAGATCTAATTAACCAATACTCCTCAAAGAAAGAAGAAATTGAAGTAAAATTTAGTGAATTAAAAGCAACGCGTCAGGAAGAATTGAATCAACTTCAAAAAGTTGAGGAAATTAAGGATAAAATTAAACAATTATCTGAAGAAGCGATTAACTTTTTAGAGAACGACGATTTTGATAATTCCTTAAGTAAATTTCGAACAATTACTGATGTAATCGATGATTTCTCAATGTAATAAAAAAAAAAGGAAAATATATACTCTATTTTAAGACCCATCTTTTCTCCAATACCATTTGATAATCTCTGCGCTTGCAACAGTTAAGAGCGATAATGGTACAATAATTAACCAATCAATCGGAGGCAGAGGAGCTAATTGGAACAGAGTTGCTAAAGGTGGAGTGTAGATCAGAACGAAATTTAATGTAAGACTAACAAAAACCGCAATCAAAAGATATTTGTTTGACAAGATGCTAATTTTGAAAAGCGACCTTCTTTCGGAGCGAGTGTTAAAAACATTTAATAACTCACATATCAATAAGGTCGAAAAAACAAAAGTTCTTGGTAAATATAATTCGGGAGCATCTTTAGGTAGAATTTGCCATGAAGGCGCATAAATTGTTAATGCATAAAAGTAGAGCGTTAAAGATACGATAGTTATTATCGTAGCTCGAATTATTATCGAAGTAAATGTTCTTTTGGTTAATATATTTTCTTTAGGATCTCTTGGCTTCCTTTGCATCAAATCAGGTTCATACGGTTCTGAGGATAAAGCAAGAGCAGGGAAACCGTCAGTCATTAAATTTATCCAAAGAATTTGAATTGCGATGAGAGGTAACGGTAAACCAATTAATATGCCTGTAAATATGAGTAAAATTTCGGCAATGTTGCATGACACTAAGAACGATATAAATTTTTTCATATTATCGAATATTCCCCTTCCCTCTTCAACAGCAGAAATAATAGTAGCAAAATTATCATCTGCGAGGATCATAGCTGATGCTTCTTTAGATACATCTGTACCGGTTATTCCCATAGCTATACCAATATCAGCCTTTTTTAAAGCTGGAGCATCATTCACCCCATCTCCAGTCATCGCTACAATTTCACCTTTCTTTTGCAAAACATTTACAATTCTTAACTTATGTTCGGGGGTCACTCTAGCGTAAACTTGGGAATTTAATAGTTCTTCATCTGTTAAATTGTTGATTTCATTTCCTAAGACGATCTTTTCCTTGTCTGAACTAAGAATTTCTAATTCTTTAGCAATCGCTTTTGCTGTTATCGCTTGGTCTCCAGTAATCATTTTGACATCGATTCCGGCGCTTTTACTGATAGATATAGCAGTTTTAGCTTCTGGTCGTGCGGGATCAATAATCCCTACTAGTCCAATAAATATTAAATCTTTCTCAACCTCAGTAGGTTTGCATTCGTAGGTGTCTGATTCACAGAAATCGAAAGAAGTAGCTAAAACTCGTAGTGCCTGCCTTGCCATTTCGTTATTGGCTTCTAATATTTGACTTCTATACTCCCTTGTCAATTCTTGTATCTTCCCATTGAGAAGAATTCTATTACACAGATTTAAAACAATTTCCGGAGCTCCTTTCATGTAGAGAACTTCTTTGTTTTTAACTTTGTCCTGAACAACTACTGACATTCTTTTTCGTTCAGAATCAAAGAAATATTCTACCTTACGTTCGTAACGTTTATCGATTTCATCCTTGGTAAGACCTACTTTTTCTCCTAATACAACAAACGCTCCTTCTGTTGGATCTCCTTCTACTGAATACTTTTTATTATCATCTTTAATTAAAGACGCATTGTTACATATGTACCCTGTTAGAATATGTGTAGATAAATCCTGGTTGCTTTCGAGAGAAACTACATTACTATTGGTATCAAAAATGTTTCCAACGGGTTCATATCCTTCTCCAGAAACTGAATAATATTCCTGATTTAGAAATAGCTGTTTTATAGTCATTTGATTTTTTGTTAATGTCCCAGTTTTGTCAGTACAAATTGTCGTTGTAGATCCTAATGTTTCAATCGCAGGTAATTTCCGAATTATAGCGTTTCTTTTAGAAATTCTTTGTACTCCAAGTGCCAAAGTGCTAGTTACAACAACAGGAAGGCCTTCAGGGATAGCAGCTACAGCTAGGCTTATTGAAACGATAAATGCTGTTAAAATTGTTTCTTGACGTAATAATTTCAAGAAAAAAATTATAACACAAATGAATAAAATGATAATACTGATTTGTTTGCCAAATTTTTTCAATTTTCGGTTTAATGGGGTGTCTAATTCTAATTGAGTTTGTAGAAGCTCAGCAATTTTTCCTACTTCTGTATTCATTCCTGTTCTTGAGACAACAAAATTAGCTCTACCGTTGGTAACTATAGTTGAGGAAAACACCATATTTTTCTGTTCACTTATCGTTATCTCTCTTTGAGTGTTTTCGATTATGACATTCGAAGTTTTTTCAACGGGTACACTTTCTCCGGTTAAAGTAGATTCATCTATAAACAAATTGGTTTCTTTTATGATTCGTCCATCAGCGGGAACTTTGTCACCAGTTTCAATATAGACAATATCTCCAGGCACGATGTCAAGGGAACTTACTTCTTTTTTATTGCCAGATCTTTTAACTAAAGCTTTTAAAGCTCCAATTTTTTTCAGAGCATTTATCGCAGCCTCAGCTCGATACTCCTGTATAAATCCAAGAAGAGAATTTCCCAATATAATTAACCAAATTATGATGGATTCAACTAACTCTCCAATAATGAAACTTATCAACCCAGCAAAGATAAGGACAATTACTAAAAAATCTTTAAATTGAGAGAGAAAGATCACTAATTTCGATTTTTTTTTTTGTTCTTTCAGTTCATTTGCTCCGTAAGTAATTAATCTTTTCTTTACCTCCTCTTCTGTCAAACCATCGGTATTAGTATTAAACTGCTGTAAAACTTGTTCTATCTCTTGAAAATAAATACTACTTTGATTTTCCATGGGAATCGTTATGAGATTGCTTTTTAGTTAAAGAGTTCATTGATTCATGTAGAAAAAAAAGAAAATTAATAATATTGATTATAATATATTAATCTCTATTCAGTCTTTCTTTGCTTTAATTTCTGTTTTCTCTTATATATCTTGTACCTTTTCACACCAAAGGTCACAAATGAAACTATAATCATCGCAGTAAATAAAATAAAAATGCCTGGATTTTGAAAGTCGGTTCCTATTAAGATGCCGTGAACGTATCCGAAAAATAATGCAATATAATTTAAGAAATGGAATAGTCTCCAGTGATCAGGAAATTTCTTCCTTAAGATTGCAGCTAAAACCGCAATATATATAATTATTAATGCAGGCCGTCCAGCTAACGTCCAAAACTGATCCCAGGGAAAAAGGACGGGAATAAATACGGTGATATCTAAGACAGAGATAGCAAAAGCGACGGGATGCACCGTTATCAACACTAAACCTGAAATTGAAAACAAATGATGGATCTTAATAAAGGATTTTCCAAAAATCTTGTACAATTCGACCATGAAAGGCGTTGTAGCAGTGGCTAAGAACATAGAAGTAAATCCAAATAATGCAGCAAATCTGATTAGAAAGTTAAATAAATCGGGAAAAGGTGTCAAAATAAGCAATATGAATTCTAAAACCAATAACGAGATGATACAAGCGATTATAATTGTGGATTTGATATTTAATTCCATTTTCCTCTGATATAGATGTATTTAAAGTAATGATTTAACTAATGTTTTATTTCGATCTAATTTAAACTTTTTAATTATAATCCATATATTATCCAATTTCGTTAAATAATTGGAAAAAAAATAGTAATTTTAGGAACGGATTTTTACAATTATTCTTGATAAAGAGATTAACAGGATCCAGCCGAAACTTGCATACATCAACGGAAATTTAACAAAGGCAAAACTCGAGTGGGAGGATTCCTAGCCATGTAGGGAAACCCAGAGGGTTTGATGCCATCAATAATAAAAAGACATTTTCCATAGCATCGCAACAGGAAGAAGTTATCCCCAATACGGCAAAGACATACCCGATTTTACTCAAAATTGTATCTCGTGCTAAGGTTCTCGCAAGTATTAAAGAGACTCTGAAGAAGACGGTACTATAGATTATCATAAACATGTAATCGAAAAGATTGGTAACGATAAAAAAACACATCTCAAGTTCATTCATTAGCAAAAGTTTGGATTTTACATACTCACCATTGAATCCAAGTTGAGTTTCTTCAAGAGTTCCAGAAAAATTTGATAGGGCAAGTAAAACTAACACAAGGGGCATTACAATAACTATAAGGACTAACGTACAGCATGCCAAGTATTTAAGGGTTTTTTTGGAAGGTCTGTCAGATAAAATATCAATTAACATTTTTTCCACCTCAATTTTATTCGTTTAAAAATTCTATGATTATGAATAGTTTTCCGTGTCCTAGATACACTGTGTCAATGGGTAAGGTTCTAAGTTTATTAATACTCTTATCGAAACTTTCCTTATCGGCAATCAAATCGACTTTAGCAGGTTTTTTTACATTGGTTAACAAATCCCCGCAAAAAAAAGCGCCTTACTGGGTTAGAAATCCAATCGAACCCTTAGAATGTCCAGGGATACTATAAACCTTTGCGTCAAATTCGTATTCCTTAAGAGATTACTCATCGTCAAGATAAATGTCAGGTGTGAATCGATCTTCTTTTTTTAACGCTAATCCAAACAAATGAAAAATTAATTAAAGCGTAAAAATTCTGGTATAAAGTCCATGTTTATACTATAAATTCTCCTTAACATTGCCCAGATGCGAACATTCGTGTTTGGAATAAAAGATTCTTCCATTACTTTAAATCCATGTGTTTGTAAAAACCTTACATCCTCTATTGTATCTGTATCGAGATAGACGGGTAGGTTATCCTGATCGATCTTTTTAAACATTGCTTTCAGTAATATATTACCGTAACCTTTTCCCTTAAATTCAGGAGTTATTCCAAAAGGATACAGGTATAGATGGGGAAAAGATGCGTTACATTTATGCATTGATTCGAAAAAATCATTAAGATGCATTCGTTTCTCGGTAAATTCCCTACCAAGATGTTTTAAGACCTTTGGTCCGCCACTCTTAACTTGATCTTCTACTGTTGGAAAAACTTTTTTAAATGGAATCCACCCTGCTATTCCTTCGAGATCAGAAGAAACGCTGTAAACTTCTCCAAATAACACTCCATAACGGATTGCATATTCAAATAGATACCTCAAGTTTCCTTTTCGTTCAGATGCATCGGGAATTTGATAAACAAATGAAGGGGCGTCGTAATAAGCTCGTGCTAATATTCTACTGGCAGGCTCGACATATTCTTCAGTCAAGCGAAAAAGTGTGCTTAATTCAGCTTTCATTGTTATTAATATAAGACACGCTAAAATAAAAAGGCTTAATTTTGTTTAATGTCCATTAAATACCTGAATAATAGATAGCGTCTTCTAATAATCCAGTATTATACACCATAAAACCCGAATATTCCAGGTTAATTTTCTAAAGCATTACTATTTGTATTACCAGCTTTATATAACTTGAAAATAATCATGATTACAACAATTGATGTTAAAGATGGAAATAATCCAACTCCTAAAATCATAGCAAAAAATCTTAATATAATATCTACACCAGGTTCAAAAAAAGGATAAAGAAATAAAGGTCCAATAGCATCCATAAGATAATGAAGAATAATACCCGGGAGAAGACTTTTTGTCTTTATAAATAGATATCCAAGAGCAAGCCCACCAAAAAAAGCATATGCAATCTGTGCAAGGACATCTAAAAAATATGCTCCAAAAAAGATATTTACTCCATGAGCGATTCCAAAAATTATTGCACTTAAAATAATCGCATTGGTTTCTTTATATTTTTTATTAATACTTTTTAACATAAATCCTCGAGCTGCGATTTCTTCAAATAATCCCGGAGTTATTGCTATTAGTAGGGTCCAAGAACTTGGAGGCAAAATATACTCAAAATTAATAATAAAATATCCTGTAAGAAGCATTGTAATTATAAAACAGAATATAAAAATAAGAGCAATCAAAAATCCTAAAAAAATATTAAGTCCAATTGGTTTAAACTGAGTTAATTGAATATCACTTAAATATTGTTTATAGGTTTTATGTTTATTTGGTAATCTAGTGCAAAAAGGTAGAATTATAAACCATAGAATCGCTAAAATACCAAAATCAATAATAAATGCAATAGGATATCCAATATTAAAAATAGAGGTAATTAAATTAGATAATAATAATCCTAAAAGATAAAATAATAGAATCGTAAGAACTGAAAGATATAAGTGTCGTTGGAAAAATCCAATTTCTTCATTCAGTTCCATTAATAAGCACTTTATATTATATAAATCAAAACTTCAATAAAAATTAGGAAAAAGAAGGATGTATTTAATATAAATATTTTATAGTCCAATCTATATAGTCTGATAATAAAGTAAACCTAATAGTGTTAATGATGTAGAATTCTGATAAAATAAAAATAAAAATATAAATTAGAATAAATCAATTTATGTTTGCCACTCAATTCGTTACAATTGCCTCTTTTTTTACATTGCTATACGAATGGTATAACGCAAAAAAAGGGAAGAAACCAAAGAACACTATATCCTTTAAAGGCAAGAACGGTAAACCTGCATTCATACGGACATTAGGAATTAAAAAGCTTGGAAAGTTCGAGTTTTATAATGAAGTGATTAAAGGAGCACTTGAAATGAATTATAACTGGAACAATATTCAATTCAATTACGTTATAGATTGGATTGGACACGAGTTAATTAGCAACGTGGAGAGAAAAATCTTGTTCGCGTTTTCTTTAACGACTCAACCTGAATCGTGGACTATCTATTTCGAAGGAGAGTGCGTCCTCGAATCGTACGATCAAGAGAATTTTGAAAAAATAACAAGTCAATTCGAAGGATCAATGGATTTCTTTTTTGGTAAGCGAATCCTTAAACCTTCTTTAAAACACTCTCAAAGATTGGCTAAGGAACGAGGATTCGATTTTCCATCATCAGATTTTTTAATACAATATTTTGAAAGTCCACCGAAAAGATAAACGAGGCTTTTATGAGGAGAAACTCGCAAATAAACGAAAGTACGAAAAATCGCAACCCTGTGAATGTATAAATAGTATTTTAACTCTAATATCATAATAACCTTAACCAAAAAACAATATGGTAGAGAAATACGTAGAAAAAGGAATAGCTCCGAACGCGGCTCACGTGCTACACTCACTACAAAAAAAGACAGAGCACGCTCTATATTTTCGCAATTTCTCGTTAAAACCCTTAGAAAAAGAGCTTGAAGACGAAGCTAACGATACTATCTCATACGAGCTTCGTAAAGTTTACGATTTTCCTTGGCAAACCGACGAAACGCTGTCCCTCGAGGAAAGAAACGCCCTCCTTGAGAAGAGAGACCGTATGGTTGCTGAAGACCTTAAGTACGCGTTCTCGAAATACCGGCATTACCGCCATAATTATCGAGCAAACGAGAACGGAGAAATAATAGGGCTGTATTTTTCCCACCACGACGTCGCCATATTTAGGCAATTTCCCGAAGAAATCCTCGACCTATCCCAACTCGAGGAAATCTATTTTGAAAAACACGTATTCCCGTCTCTACCAAACAAGATCGCCTCTCTGAGTCGCTTGAAGCTTCTTCGGGTGTCGTGGTGTAAACTTGAGGAGGTCCCCTCGTCGTTAGGCGAACTTAAATCTCTTAGGTACCTAAACTTAGAAGAAAACAAGATCTCGCGCCTGCCAGAGTCAATTGGAAACCTAAAAAATCTGCTGGTGTTAAACCTATTCGGAAACAACCTTCAAGAACTGCCCGAATCCCTGAAGAACCTCGAAAATTTAATGTACTTGAACTTGGGGGCAAATAAGTTCGAGGAATGCCCGCAATTTGTGCACGAGCTTGAAAACCTTCTTTTTTTTGAAATCAACCCAAACGCGTCAAACCTTCCAAGTAAGAAGTACAAGCGCTACAATCGCCAAGAAAAACACAGGCTTCTAGAAAAAATCGAACTACTGTGTGCTGGCCGTAAATAGGATAATTTAAAAATAAAGTCCATTAAATACCTCAATAGCTTCTTCTAATATTCCGGTATTATACGCCATAAAATCTGAACATCTCAAGTTTTTTTACATTTTTGTAGTAAATATTTAAATATTTTAAATTCTTTTTGTGATCATAAAAGGATCATATAAGGATCATAAAAGGATCATAATTAATCTAAAAAAAAAATAAAAAAAAGATGAAAAATATGGCAAAAAAGGATGAAGAGGATAAAAAGAGAAAATTGATTAAAATTTTAGTTACCGAGAGGTTTTTTAAAAAAATTAATAGATATGCGGGGTTAGCTTTTCAAAACAAATCTGAATTTATTCGGACCGCAATAAGGCATAGAATTGCAGAAATAGACAAATCAATATTTTCCGTACCAATGGATCCTAGATTTCAGGACAAGAATCTCAGGAGATCAGTATTGAAAGAATTAAAAGATGCTCAGGAAGATAAAGATTTTTTGGAAAATCCAGACGAGGGCGTATTAAAAGAGCGAGAAGAAGAGAAGAAGAAGCGCAAGAAAGATTTGGAAGAGGAAAAGAAAAGATTAGAGCACAATTAGAAATTGTTAAGAAGGATCTTGAAGAATAGATGGTCAGTGTTATTTCTTTATAGTAATTTCAACCTCACAATAAGGATCTCCTAACGGAATTTTCTTCTTAAATTCCAAAATGAACTCCGTATCTGGAAAGGCCCCTTTGAGTAACCCTTTAATGCTTGCTAGCGTAACTTTATGGCAAGGAATTTGATCGTTCGCCCATACTTTTTGGACCATTTTCCATACTTCGCAATCTAACACTCTATGAACCATCTTTTTCTCGCTAAGCACTACAATTTCAGAATTCATGTCCATAAGCGCATGTTGGATGTTCATCAATTTTGGTACGGTTTCTGAAAAACTGCCTTTTAAATTAGTCATAGACGCAATTTTCTTCCCTAACCTTTCGGAAAACGCCTCCCATGCTTTTATATCTAACTCTGTCGCAGCCTCCACACCGAATTTTTCTGCCGAAGCTATAAACCACGCACCATCCAACCTGAGAAAAGAATATCTCATCAATTCCAGTAATTCTTGTAAACCTAAATCTATATTTTCATTCATAATTTCCATCCCTTACCTTAACGAGTACTTACTTTTTGCTTACTTAACTTTCTTTCTCTAGCTAACTCCATAGATTTACTTAATATACCATTAAAAACTTTCACATTTTTAAATTCATCGATTTCCTCACCACAACTCATTCTTAGAAGTTCCAGTACAGATAAAACCTTGTAGTTATTCATTTGAATTTTATAATCCAATGAAAACGTGGAAATACACCCGGGACAAGTAGTAATTAAATATTTCGTATGAGCTTTCTTAATTTCTTTAAATCTCTTCTTTCGAATTTTGTCCATAAGTTTTTGATCAAGTAAACCCAAAGAAAACCCGCAACATAAGGCATTCTCACGGTTATGTTCTAATTCAATTATTTTACAACCAGTTGCTTCAACAATCTTTCTAGGATAATGCAATAATTCAGGATATTTCTTTACTACACACGCGTCGTGAAACGCAACTTCAAAATTCAGTTTTCTCGTTATTTTTAAATCTCCATTTTCAATTGCTTCAGCAATATACTCCCACATTGAAACGATTTCAAAATCTTTAGAAATCCTTTCGTATTCTTTTTTATAGGCTTCATAGCATTCATTACAGAAAAGAATTAACCGCTTAACTC
Source organism: Promethearchaeota archaeon (assembly GCA_019058515.1). Next base: position 3,018 of record JAHPYY010000025.1, on the reverse strand, counting down.
CTAAATCAGAAAATTTAGAATATAAATGGTCTTCAATGTCTACTTTCGGAATGGGCATGCATGTGCGATAATAAACTTCACCACAACAAAAATCTATACCTCCAGCAAAGGTTTTTCCTTCTAATAGCTTTTCAAGGGTAGGATTTCTGTATAAATGTTGCATAAAATATGAAATAGAACATCCCAATAAAACCAGCTCTTCCGATTTAGAAGGTGATTTCCATTCTTCTAAATTTTTCTTTTCTTCGGGACTCATTAATACTTTTTCGTAAAAGTCAAAAACATTTGGTTTATTGAAAGGGAATATGAATTTATTAGATCTTCGGATTTTATGATCTTCATCTAGTTCTTTTATTCTTGCTCGTCTTAATTCCTTAATTAAATCAGATGGAGTTAAATTATTAGGACAATTCAAATCACAAGTTCCACAGGTTGTACATTCATTAAGGATGAAACTAAACCTCTCAATTAAGTTTTCAATTTCTTCTTTTGCTTGATCAATATCTAAATCGATAACGGGGCAACTTTCTAAGCACATTCCACATCTAGTACATTTATCTATATCAAACATAATTTAGCATAAACGAGTATTAGTATAGAAATATGAGAAAATAAATTAACAATGTAATTTAAGAAATTCTTTTTCGCCTTTTGTTGTAAAACCTTCAAATTTCAAATAAAGAGATTATTTAAAATCATGATAAGAAAACCGGAGTGGAGGGTAGGTTGAAAGTGGATTCCTATAAGCGAGTGATTCTATTATGCTTATCCCAGAAGCAATTTAATACTAAAGTATAAAAAAGTATGATAAATTCATTAATATATGTCAAATTATGTAGTAGCCCCAGTTGGATACGTAAAGAGTCAAAATAAAGAGAATATCTTAAAATATTCCAATAATGACATCGAACTGAGCAATAAAGTTGCTAGAGAACGAAGACAACATAAGTCAATCTCTCATTTATTAATTAAAAATGAATTTATTGATTGTTTGGATGGTATTGAGGATTTTTCACATCTTGTAATCCTGTTTTGGACTCATAAAACTCCAGAACAAGCGCGCCAAATTAAAAAGGTGCATCCTGCTGGTATGAAAAACATGCCGATCAAAGGAATCTTCGCCACTAGATCTCCCGTAAGACCGAATCCGATTTGTAAAACTACAGTGAAATTAGTGGAACGGAAAGGAAATGTTTTAATTGTTGAGGGATTAGATGCTATAGATGGCAGTCCCATAATTGATATAAAACCACATTTACCCTCTTATGATTCACCTTTAAATGTTAAATTAGCGGATTGGATGTATGCTATTATGGATGAGTTTAAAAAAATGGCCGAGGAGGATCCTAAAAACCAATCACACCGTGATATACGCTCTCATCCGTGTATTAGCACTGAGTAGAAATGTTGAAATCAAGTTTCCATATTCATTTCAAATTATTTGCCGAAAAGATATGAATAAAAACCCTTATTTTAAAGTTGCATCGGGTATTATAAAGTATTGATCTCCATTTCGTAGGATACTCACTTTTACACCATAAACTTTTTCAATATTTTCTTTGGTTAGGATTTCCTTACCACCGGAAGCAAAAATTTTCCCTTGATTTAAAATAAATTTATTTTTTTGTTAAAAGCACCTTATTTACTTTAGCATTGATTACCTTTTAATCATCATTCATTAATTAAAAATGTTGAAAATTGTATGCAGCGCAGATACTCATGGGATGCATAGATATTTAGAGGTTCCAGACGGAGATGTTTTCATTTTTGCCGGAGATATGACTGAAGCAGGCAATGAACAAAGCTTAATTGATTTCAATGAGTTTTTAGGTGCTTTACCCCATAAATATAAAATAATTGTTGATGGAAATCACGATTTAGCTCCAAAAAAAATCCTTGATAATATAACCAATGCCATTTATTTACAACATGATTTACTCAATATCGAGAATTTAAAAATATGGGGCACTTCATGGAGTTATTGGTTAAAAAATCAAATCGAATTAACCAAAAAACAGCAAGATCTCTCGATATTTTGGCAAACAATTCCATCTAATATAGATATTCTAATCACTCATTTTCCGCCCTATAAAATTGGTGACTTGACAATTAGTGGAAAGCATTTAGGTAATAGAAACTTGCTTGACGCGCTTAAACGAATAAAAACTCGATATCTCATTTTTGGTCACATTCATGAGGCGTATGGTGTATATAAGGAAACATTCGATGATTTTGATATTACATTTATCAATGCATCAGCTATTAGAGGATTCGGAACTAAACTTAAAACTCCAATCGTTTTTGAAATGTGAGTATAAATAAAAAAAATGTTTTTTTCATGCTCTCCAATATTCCCATATTAAAGAGTGTCCTATAGGACAGCATATTTCATACCCTGCTGATCCAGATATATATTTAAGAAATTTCATAATTATCCTTGTAAGATATGGAACATAATAAAAGTAAATAAGCTAAAATCTTATCTCCTAAGTTCCTTCTTCGTAGCTGTGGATGTATTTATATTGTTCTTCGGTCAATTTATCGATATCAACACCCATGGATTGAAGCTTAAGCATCCTATTTAAATCTTTCAAAATTAATGTTAAAAGACGGGGTATGAATCAAAATTAGAACCGCAGTAATTTTATTATTATTTTTATAGGCAAATCGTTGTCCGTTTGAAACTACACAGAAGTCTCCTTCAGATAAAGTAAAATCTTTTCCCTCTAAAAAAAATTCTATCTGTCCAGTAATGATGTAATAGAATTTGTCAGAGCGCGTAGACCAAGATTTTGCATGGGTTTGATTAGGAGGTACATGAATTACTGCAAAAGATGATTTTAGATCCATTCCCTTACTGTAATCATAAATCTTTAATCCTGAAAAATCAATTGGATTAACAGAATCTTTTCTAATTATCATTTTTCTAGTTTTAGGAAAAAAAAATAGATTATATAAAGATAAAAAAGTAAAAAAAATTTAAGTTCCTTCTTCGTAGCCGTGGATGTAGTTATACTG
>JAHPYY010000024.1 GCA_019058515.1 Promethearchaeota archaeon | reverse complement strand
ATTTCAATCTTCTTTCTGAAGCTATATTCTATGCAATTATTATATATATATAATATAAGAATAATTAGCTGTGTTTATAATTGTTTTGAACTTAATATTAATATCGTGCTTTCGCTTTAGAAATAATAATTTCCTCTTTATTGAGCGAAAAAAGAAGATATTTTTCTCGCTTAGGGTCAAAACGAAGCCTTTTATTATCGCGATAGTCTGTGTGAGACATCTAATGGATGAATTTAAATTGATTATCTATTCGAGGATCATCATTAGTAAAAATGTTTTATAAAGAAACTCGATAAAAAATAATGTGAGGAAATTGGCGATATAATTCGTGAATCAGCTATTTTTAACGATAGCTATCCTTATATTAATAAATTTTAAAGTTTTTACGATTTTTAAAATTTATTGCCAAATTAGTGAATTCTCTTATATGGGATGAGATCGATAAGTAATCTCACTCTTAAATAAATCTACTTAAAACAATATGTAATTAAATAGTTGTTTTCGTACTATGCAAATTAATATTAAAAAAAATTTGATCTGAAACTCGAATTACTATTTAAAACTTAAATATAGTTTTTAGTCTGAGTAATAGTTAGAAAAAATAATTTAAGTTAACTTAAACGAATTGGGGACGATTTGGGAGAATTATAAATCTGAAAAAATAATTTCGCCAAAACTGCAAGGATTTTATCAAATTCATATAGTGAATATGCAAATCTGCCCACATTTAGGTTTGGGAAAGTGTAAAAATCTATTCAGAATTAGGTTTTTTAAATAATCCGAGAGTTTCCCTTAACCTTAATGGGAACAATAGATACGATATAATATAAAAATTAGAAAATTAGATATTTATCGCCTAATTGAGTGGCTTTCTCTCTTTATATAAAAGATTTTTATTTTGTTAAGTAAGTAATAATTAAAAACGCAAATTAATTCTGGAATTGTGATTTGGAATTTAAATTAACTTACTAGTTAGCAGGACATTTTTCAACTATATTAATAAGGAAGGTTTGAAATAATTTTGTTCGAGTTTGATCAGGTAAAGGAAACAACGAATCAAATTAAACCAGACGATTCTCTTGATTATTCAATATACGAATTATCATGTAATTATCTTGAGGAAATATATCCTCGAAAGCTGATTTGGAGAATTATATACTTACCAGTAAATGGACACTGGTTTCCATTTGCCGACATAAAGGATTTTTATGCGGAAATGACTCAATTAACATTTTTTTACGATTCATTACACATAACAATTCCTTTAAGTAGTATAAGGATATGTGGGTCATGCGAAAGGCCTTTGGAGAGGATGAATAGAATTAGAAACATTTTTCCTCTTAGTTTATGTAAATTATGTGTATCTGAAATATTTTACCAATATGTTGATTGTCTCGAAGGGATTTACCTAACAAATCTACAGAAATTTCTTAATAAGGAAAAAATCTTAGAGAAAAAGGAAATGACTTCTTTATGTTCCAATCTTTTACAACCAAGATGCAATTACCCCCTCAGTTTTGAGTCTACGAATCCATGTTTAAGAAATCACGCAATCGGAATAATTTTTAAAGATTTTTATACAATTCAGATAATCATTGGTTTGGAACATTCGTTAAAATATAAAATTCTGTGGGAAGGAGGAATTTTTGCGGTAATTTTTGGAAGTAAATTCTCAATATTAAATATAGAAATACTAAATTCAGTGCTTGGAGAACTCTTCACAGAAGTTATTAATTTCACGCACAATTTTAATGCAAATCAAAATCTTAATATGAAATTTAACATCAATTGGGAATATATTGATGACAACGAAGTGATTATAAATAAATTTTTAGAATCCTGGTTTTTACTTCAATTCTTGGATTATTATCAGAATTACAGATGTAAACAGTATATTAATTATCTTTTTAAGAATGTAATTGAATATTATTTGGAGATTATAGCGTTTCTAAATAATCGTTTCAATTTTGATGTAATATGCTACTTAGAGCTTTATAAAATGTATCCGCCAATAAACCTGGGATTAAGAACGGAGATTGAAAGAACAATTGAGACTGAAATGTTCGTAAATTCTATAGATGAGCTATTTAAATTGCATTACGCTGAATTAGATAGGGATTTAAGCAGAATTTTAAATACTTTTCTTAAATCGTTTCCATCTCTAAGTAAAAAACAGACAACCTTAGAAATATATAAAATTTACGCTGCTTTAGGACCAACTCTTTTAATCCAATCTAATTTAGATCTTAAACCTAGTATACTTTACATGAAAGAATGCATTGGGACATTAATTCAATGAACAATTATAGGTGTTAGAATATTGGATGTAATTTTAGAAACCCCAGGTACCTATGTTGGAAAAAATAAGGAAATGATCAAAATTCTCGTTCCAGAGCGGAAACCAATAAAAATACCTGTAAGAGAGATAGAAAGCATTGTAGTGGGGAATGGAGTTCAATTGACTTCACAAATATTAAAAACTTTATCCTCTTACGCAATTAATATCGTCTTTACATCATTGGGAAAACCTTATGGTATCTACACTCCTTTTGCAAATCAGGGAACAGTATTTACCCGTAGGCAGCAATTAATAGCTTATCACGATTGGAGGGGGTGCCATTTAGCGCTCCAATTTGTTTATGCTGCTATAGAGAATAAACGGAAGTTACTTCTCTATTTTGCGAAAAATAGAAAAAAAACCAAACCTAATCGATATGTGATATTGCGCGCAGCTGCTAGAAAGCTTGAAAGAATGAAACAATCTTTAGTAATATTCTCAAAAACGCAAGCGAAAGGAAAAGCCATAAATGAAATTCGAATGGAGCTAATGGGAATTGAAGGAAAAGCAACAGCTATTTACTTTCAAAATTATGGGATTATTCTTCCTAAAGAGTTTAGAACGTATCAACGGACTCGACGACCCCCAAAAGATCCAATCAATTCTTTGCTATCTTTAGGATATACTATTCTTCAAGGGCATATACATACAGCAATCGCTGCTGCGGGATTAGAACTTTTTGGAGGTTTTTTACATAGTGATCGCTCTGGTAAACCATCTTTAGCCCTAGATCTCTTAGAGGAATTTCGACAACCCGTAATTGATCGGTTAGTAATGCGGTTAGTTCAAAAGGGAAGAATTATAAAAAAAGATTTTAAGAACAGTATTCACGGGTATCTGTTAGAAAACACCAAAAAGGAATTTTATTATCAGTCTTTGAGAAGGGAAATCCGTGGAAAAAACACGTCTCAAGTACTTTTTAACGAGGATGCTTCTAAAATTAAGCCAGAGAGCGCTCTTAAGGGACCAATTCGAATAAATTTTAAGAGAGAAATGATTGCTCAAGCACGAAAACTAGCTAATTACCTTATCGGTGCCACATCTAGGTATGAGCCGTTTATTATGAATTGGTGATTAATGATTTTAAAAATAAGTTAGAGGAACGCAAAGCAAGATGAGGTATATTATAATTTACGATATTCCTGTAGAATTTGATCCTATTCGAAAAACTCTGTCCGATATTCTCTTGTCGTATTACCTCGTTAGATTAAATTACTCGGTATTTTTTGGGGAACTAACTACGAATCGAGCGGAGGAATTAGCATTAAAATTGGAAAAATTAATGAAGAAAGTACCTGGAGATGTAAGAATGATTCCTATCTGTAAAACTTGTCATTCAAAAGCTATTACCATCAAATCTAAGTTTGGAGAAGGCTACAAAATTATCGAAGATATTCTTGCTATGTAATTACAAACATCCAAATAAACGAAATAACATTATGAGGGTTCTTAATTGGATGAAAAACCGGATGTAACAAAAGATTTGTCTGCGTATAAAATTACAACGCAACAATTAGGAGAAATAAGAGATATATATCCACAAATTCATTTATTTCCAAACGCTTATATAGGAACCGAAGAACTTCGTCAATATAAGTATTGTAAACGAATCCTTTTTTTCCGACACATTCTACAAGCACCTATGAAAAAAACCTATAAAATGGAAATTGGCGAAGAAAAACACGTAGAACTCCAATTACTCAAAGAAAGAATTAACGAAAAATCTGTGGATAAATATTTTAACATTTATTTAACGGATCATGAACTTGGTTTAGTAGGATTAATTGATTATTTTGAATTTGATGGAAACGAAGCGTATCCTGTAGAAATTAAATCTGGACATATTCCTCTTGATAAGGAAATGGATAACCCTCATAAATCTCAAGTTACGGCTCAGGCGCTACTGATTGAGCGCAATTTTAACTTTTTGGTGAAGAAAGTAAGAATTGCTTATTTAAAAGCCGAAGAAATTGTAGATTATCAAATCTCAATCGAAGATAAATTAACAGCAATGAAAATCATCAGACGAATACGGAATATGCTCTTAACCGAACAAATTCCCCCTCCTACAGAAGATAAAGGGAAATGTGTTGATTGTGAATGCCAAATTTATTGTTTGCGGGGGTAATTCCATATGAGCTTTAATATAAATGAGGATAAATCTATTCGCTTGACATATAGTATGTTTATTAAGCATCTCTATAAAAAGAAGCAAGAGGCTAGGCAATTCAGGGATGGCAATTTTTCAGTGAAATACGGTAAAGAATTTGGAAATTTAGTAATAATCGATGACATATCTATCACCTTTGATTCTTGGAATCCCCACGCAGATGTAATCTTTATTTCACATGCGCATAGCGATCATATCCCTATTATTCCAAAAACTCACATTGAAGATTTATATAAAGGTTCTAAGAAAACATTTTTCATTTGTTCTAAAATTACTAAAGAAGTAGCAGAGGTTAGAACTAAGGGTCAATTCAAGTTTCCAGAAGATAATTGGCTTCTCGGGAAGTCGTCCAAATATCCTCAATTCACGCACTATAAGGGAGCAAAATTTTCGCTAATTAAAAATGGTCATGCGTACGGGTCAACAAGCCTAATTATTGAGGGTTCAGAAAAGATACTCTATACAGGAGATTTTATTACAGAGGATCGTGTTTTTTCAGGAAATAAAACGAGTCTTTTTGGTTTAAAACCAATAAAATGTGATAGACTGATGATGGAGTGTACTTACGGTTTACCGGAGTATGTGTTTCCAACATTTAAGGAGATTAAAAATAATTTAAATGAATACATTCAAAATCAATTAGATTTTCAATATCCTATCATTCTTTTAGGCTACGCTTATGGAAAAAGCCAAGTCATCTTAAATATGTTAGATGATTCTTATACCATTTTTCTTCATGAAGCTATTGCACAAATTACAGAGATTTTAGAACTGAATGGAATTAAATTTACCGAATGGGAAATGATTAAGAATAATCATAGAAAAATATCTAAAAATTTAGGAAATTCCTTACTTATTATCCCTCTGAATCTGATAAATTCGGAACCCTACGAGAGTCTTATCTCACAAGGCGCAAAATTTATTGCTCTTTCTGGCAAGATTTTGAATGGATCGTATCGGAAGGAATTCAAAGTTGATAAGTATCTCCCCCTAAGTGACCATTGTGATTTCAAAAATCTTTTCAAATTCATAAAAAAGTGTCAAGTAAGAACAATTTATATAGAACATGGAAAAATTGAAGAATTTTCTTATTATCTTTTAAGAAAATTTGGAAATATGAATATTTTAAACTTGGAAGATTCTTATTCAAGTTTTGTGTTATAAATCTATTTAAAAATTAAAAAATTGCTAAGTTCTAAGATTTTAAATACAAAAAGGGATAAAATATATTCATAATATTTTCAATTTAAGTTTTTAATACTGCTAATAAATTTTTAAATAGCTATAAAGATAAAAAATCCAAATTATAATGATTGAAGCATTGAAGAATTTAGGGAGAATAATAATTCAAAAAGAATTCAATCTACAATTTGAAGATTTTGAAGAGGAAATTTGGGCAGATACTTCAAAACTTTCCTATTTAATTAGTGAACAGGCGTTTAACTATGATTATTTTGAAAATCAAGTTGAAAATGTCTTAGAAAAACCTCACATATTATACATTAATATAATTTCAAAAAAGAATGGTCATAAGTTTTCCGAAATTTCACTGCATCAAGCCAGTATCTATAAAAATGATAGTTGGGTTAAAAAAGAGGCCATTGGGGGGAAATTCTTCACCCCGACTATTCCATTAGAAGCTAAAAGTACTCTTAAATCTATGGAAAAAACTGCAGACAAAAGCTTTACAAATTTAATCAAGTCCTTAAAATTAAATGCCAATAAGAAAAATGATCAAATCTATTCTGAATCATTGAGACTATTCTTAGGTGAAATTGTTGCAATTTTACAAGAAAAGAAAGCTGAAATAATCCAAAAAATTGCAGAAAAAATTTTACAATTCTTTTTTGAGGTAGATGATCCTGTGGCTGCAAGTAAAGTTAGAGCACTTTTGACTTTAAAAGTAGATGGAAAAACAATAAGTGAACATCTTCTTCTTTCGGAATTCATTATACATGCTTTCATTGTGAAAATTCTAAAAGTAGATAAATGCTTTAAGAATGGCAAGATCATCTGGACTAATCCAAAGGAAAAAATGTACTGTTCTGTTTGTCAAGAATCAGGCAACTTTATTAGCACAGAATATAAGCCTTATACTTTTTATACTAAAGATAAAACTGGCTATGTCACACAGGCATTCTTAAATAAAAATTCTGGACATATGTTTCCGATAGATTTAAAATGTGCTCTCTTAATTGAGATCGGTAGATGCTATGTAGATAAGTATTATGAATTCCGATTAAATAGGGATAATTTTAAGCTAATCCCTAAAATATTATTTCCTCTTGAACTTAAAGAAGAAAAAAGCATTTTATCCCTTAAGAATACCTATAAAGAACTCATTCAAACTCAAAGTATTAAATCGAATGATAGAATTGCACAAGAAAAGTCTTTTTTATTCGCTCTAATGGATTTTAAAAATACTATAAATTTTGATATGATTTTTTATGAAAAAGACCAAGCAGAGTTTAAGATTTTACTACATATAAAGGATGTTGCACCATCAAGAATTAAAATAATATATGACGCATTTGAAGCAGTCAGAAAATTTATCAGTACTTCTCCTCGAAACTATCCAAAATTGCTTAGTTTTTATTCGATAAAAAGATTATTTTCCAGAAAAACAGGAAATGATTTTGAGTATGATATGCCCTCCTACTATAAAATGCTCGAATCTATATTTTCAGGAATTGATATCAATAAAAACAATTTATTAACAGAATTTTACTCAAATTTACCTAGTAAAATGTATCAAGGAGGAAAAAGTCCTACTAATAATTTTGAGAGCGAAGCTAAATCTTTTCTCTCGATCCTCCTATTACTTGAATCTCTCCAAATTTTAATATGGTGATATAAAATGTCAGAAAATGATAATAAGATTTTTGAAAATCAATTAAATAATAAGTCCTATATTGAAGCATTAGAAATATACTTCAATAAATTTAAAGATTTGTTTAAAAATGATGCTGCTAAAGGAGTTTTTCTGTTAGGAGTTGCCACAGGAAAGCTTTTACGAGCTCAAAAAAAGAAGTTTAAATCTAATGAAAATATTGAACCCTTTTGGAAGTCATTATTTAATCTAATACTTAATAAGCGAAAGATAATGATGATTCATACAAAAGCTCTTGCTAAAACCAAGCAGTATAAGAAATACATGAAGTTTCCCTCGAATTTATTTAAAGCAATCTCCTACTATTTAATGCAAACAGGTGATTCTTTTGAATTATCCGATTTAGAAATCTCTTGGTTTTTTACTCAAGGTCTAAGTACATATCGGGAAATTACCAATAAAAATTTAATAGTACTATTAAAAAATAAATAATGAATAAATAAACATGTAAAAAACAAAAATATGAAAAAATGGCAAAAATTCAATCAAATATAGTAAAAAATCGCTCTGAAATGATCTTTATCTATGAGACAAACAATAACAACCCAAACGGGGATCCAATGTTTGAGAATAGACCACGAATGGATGAAACTACGAATAGATGTTTAGTTTCGGATGTCAGATTAAAAAGAAATATCCGAGACTATCTTCTTTCTCAAGGAGAAACTATATTAATTAGTGATTGGGAAAATGAAGATGGAAGCATAAAAACTGCAAATGAACGAGCATTATCACTTATGGATGATGATGTAGATTCTTCTGAATATAATAAAATTAAGGAAAAATTAATAGAAAAATGTATTGATACACGATTATTCGGATGTGCGATCCCCCTTGGTAAGGGAAACAGAAGCATCCAACTTACGGGACCGACTCAATTCCTTTATGGTGCATCTGAACATCCTGTTCAAGTTGATGAAATACAAGGAACTGCTGCTTTCGCATCTTCAACAGGTGATCAACAAAGATCTTTTAGAAATGAATTTATTATCCCCTTTGCTTTGATCAAGTTTTATGGAGTCATTAATGAAACTCTTGCTAATGAAACCAAGCTTACAATGAAAGATTTAGAAAAGTTTGACAACGCTTTATGGGAAGGGACATTAAACCTTCAATCCCGATCTAAAATTGGTCATAAGCCAAGATTATATGTAAGGATTATTTATAAAGAAGGCGAGAGTCAAATAGGATTAGTCCATCAAAATATACAAGCTATTTACGATAGTGAAAAAGATGGATCTGAGTTGCGGTCAATTGATGAAATAAAACTTGATTTAAGTAAATTAAAATCAGTCTTGACGAAATATAAAGGAAAAATTGATAAAATATTATTCAAGGAATCAGAAGATTTACAAATTAAAGGATATAATTCATTTGAAAAATTTCTGGATGAATTAGGAATAGAAAGCATTGTAATATAATAGATAAGGGGTGTTATTAAAAATGGAGCGTAAAAAAATAACACACCGCTCAGAAATTCTATTTATTTTTGAAACGGTTAATAATAACCCTAATGGAAATCCATTATTTGACAATCAACCAAGGATAGAACAAAATACAGGTTTATGCTATATTAGTACAAGCAGGATTAAACGGACTATTCGTGATTATATACGAAATCATGAAGATAAAATGGTTTTAATAAATAATTATGAGGCTATACCTGAATCTTACTTAAGAAAAAAAATTTCATTCCCTTCTGGAGTATCTGTTCCTTTAGATATTGAGACGACAAAACAAACCATCTTCCACAATTTCATTGATAGTAGAATGTTTGGTTTTTGTTTTCCTCTTAAAGGAAAAAATAAATCGTTTGAGTTTTATGGGCCAGTACAATTTACTTTCGCAAAATCATTTCTACCAGTCCAAATAGAGAAAATCCAAGGTACTGCTGCTTTTGCATCAAGAAGTGGAAAATCTCAACGTAGCTTACGAGCCGAATATATTATCCCATATGCTATTTTTTGCACGAAAGGAATTATTAATGAAAATGCAGCCCAAATAACAAATCTGTCTAAAAATGATGTATCCCTTCTTGACAAGTCAATCTGGAACAGCACGAACAGTCTGCATTCTAGAACAAAAATAGGATTTAAGTCTCGGCTTTTAATGCGTATTGAATATAAAGAAAAGAATTTCCAGATGAATCTTTCCTCGAAATTAATTAATGTAATACCAATAAAAGATATAGAATCTTGTAGATCAATCGATGACTTAATATTCAACCTTGATGATTTAAAAGAATTAATGAAAGCTCATCAAAAAAAAATAGATAATATCCATTATCAAGTTGATAATATCAGAATCGAGAATTATTCTAAAATTGAGGATATATTCAATGAGTTAAATCTTAATTTCAAGGAGGTCTCAATTTAATGACAAAGATTCTTATTTTCGAACTCGATGGAGAATTAGGTCTCTTCAAAAAATTTTATACAACATCCTCACTTTTAACTTTCGATTTTCCACCAAAAACTAGCTTAATTGGATTAATTGGTGCAATTTTAGGTTTTAAGCGAGAATCAAAAGATTTGATTAAACTGCAAAACTTTAGAATCGGGATAGAAATTTTAAATCCAATCCATAAACTCCATCAAGGAGTTAACTGGCTAAATACAAAAGTTAGAGGAGGAAAAGATATTAATAAAGCTACAAAAAATCAATTATCTGAAATCATGGAACAATCTTCTAATGATGCCTACGGATTTATTGGAGACCAGCAATATAAACCTACGAATATTCAATTACTTGTCAATCCTAAGTTCCGAATTTATATTGAAGATAATGGATTAAAATATTTCGAAATGCTTCGTAAGGCAATAATAAATCAAAAATATGTATTTTCTCCTTATTTGGGGCAAACGGAACATATTGCCATAATAAATTTTATTGATTTAATCGAAGCTGAATTGATTAATAATGAAGATCCTTCACATATAGAAGAATTTAATTGTATTATACCAGATGAATATATCTTGGAAGATGTGAATGGACAAAAAGCAATAAATCTTGAAAATGATTGTAAATTGATAATTGAGACCTTACCACTTAAATATGAACAAAATAACACAGTATTCAATAAGGTAGTATATAATAAGGAGAGAAAACCATTATTATTATCTGCTAAATCTTATTATATAATCAAGAGTTCCAAACTTGCTGCTGAATCACGAAATATAGTGGTGTATTAAATTTAAAAGGCAGATATTTTTTTTAAATATATCTTCCCAAAACAATATATATGGATTTAGTATACACAAAGAGTTAATCTTTTATAAAGTTAAAATTAGTAAATAAATGATCGTAATATGGAAAAATTCCTAGCAAGGCCTCCAGACCAAGATTTAATGGATCATCTTATTAAAGTAGCAGACTACGGTCGGGATCAATTCGATGCACTCAATTTAGAATTTTTTAGTAATACAGAAGATAATAAAATCCTACTTGAAATCTTCAAATTATCTTTTGAAATAATTGCTTTGTTTCATGATTTTGGAAAAGCAACGGAAGATTTTCAATATTATATTAATCCTGACTCGAATAAATCGTATGATCCTACCTTGAAGCAACACAGTAGATATTCTTCGATATTATGTTTAATTTTTTTTGATACTCTTTATAATAATAATTTTTTAAATCCGAATTTTCTAAAGAGAGGTCTTGAAATCAATGATAATGGAAATATATACAATTTTCCTGTTAATAATATATTCAAACAGATTGGCGCATTATCTGCATTAATTATACGGTGCCATCATAGTAAACAATTATTTAATCTCCAATTATTTTTTGATGAACTTCTTAACAAAAATGAAATTATTGAAAATCATCAAAAACGAATAATAAAAACAGATTTTAAATATTTATTTAGAATCATCGAGCTAGAAATAGTGGAAAAATTTGATAATTTCCAAGAAATTATTAATCTAGAAAAATTAAAGCAACACTTTTCAAAATTCAAGAAATATTATAGGACCAATCTTGATAATTTGGTATCTGATGATGAAAGAGTTAGGAATAGAGAAATTAGACCATTTATACGAGATGGCTATAAAATTCAGAATTGTCCCGTCTCCCTTAATGAGATAATTTTCTTTATGTCTAAATTATTATTTTCACTATTAATTGATGCAGATAAAATTAATGCAGCTTTAGGGGATAACTTAGTTTCATTCAATAATTTTGAAGTTTCCGAGTTCCAAGACAACCTTAAATCTCATCTCTTAAGTGAAGGATTTTTCATTCCAAATGAAAATTTTTCTTTTCCCTTTAAGGATTTAAATAGCCGAAGACGATATATTCTCAATAAATCAATTAATTTTCAGCCTCAAGTCGCTAATGACTCCGACAGCAATCCAATTATTCAATTATCTGTTCCAACAGGCTTTGGTAAGACTTTTGCCTCACTGTATTTAGCCTCACAACTTTCATCAAAATACAATTCAAAAATCCAATCAATCCTTCATCCTAAAATCATTTATGCCCTCCCTTACTTGAGTATTATTGAACAGACTGAGAAAGTTATTAATGATTTTCTCTCTATAGAAAATATGCCAACTAATGTATTTCTTGTTCACCATCATCTTACTTTACCTAAATATGAAGATAAAGAGGATGAATATGATGAATCAGTTTCACATCTCCTAATTGAGGGATGGAACTCACAATATATACTCTCAACATTCCATCAATTATTTAATGGATGCTTGAAATCAAATAAATATTCTTGCCAAAAATTTAATAAAATTATTAATTCTACATGGATTTTGGATGAAATTCAATCTATTCCATTATTATATTGGAAAATGTTTTCTCGTATATTTAAACTAATGAATAAGACTTTTAAAACAAATATGATATTAATGTCTGCGACACTTCCTAAAATACTACAAAATTCTACTCAATCTTCTGTTAATATGTTCTCTCCTCATGAAAGAAAACAGATTATCAAAGGAATTAACCGTATATCTTTAGAATTCTATAGTAAGAAAGAATTTTCAGAATTTTTAGAAAAATCAAAAGAAATTGTTAATGACAAAAATAATGTATTTAAAAATATTCTATTTGTATTAAATACCCGGAAAACTGCACAAAAGCTTTATAAAACACTTTCTTCAGATAAATGTATTGTTGAAAACCATGTTTTAGGATTTTTATCTGCTTCCATGATTCCGATTCATAAATCCTTGTTAATAACATCAATTAAAGATAATCTAAAAGAAAATAGAAAAAACATTGGAAAACCCGTTTTGTTAATTTCAACTCAATGTATTGAAGCTGGTGTAGATATTGATTTTGACCTTGTGATTAGAGATTTTGCACCATTAGAAAATATAATACAAGTAGCAGGACGGTGTAATCGAAACAATGTAAACATTCCAGGAAAAGTTATGGTTTATCCAATTTATGTTGAAATTAAAGGAAAGAGGAAAAAAACTTGTGAATATATTTATGGTGGACATAAGTTAAAAATAACTTATAACCTGATATATAGTTCCTCTAAAAACTCGAACTCTATTCTTCCTATAAAATTTCCTGAATCTGAAATAGACGAGTTAGTTGATAATTATTATCAAGAGATTGATAATTTCTTTAAAGAAGGGACTTCGCTTAGATATTTAAATGACTATTTTGAATATATTTCTTCTTTCTCTTTTAAATCTTTATCAGATTCATTTAATTTAATCGAACATCAAGCGCCATATTCTTTTTATATCGAAATAGATAATAAAGCACAACAAATTTTTAAAGAATATACAAACCTAATTAGTCCATCTTACGAAAAATTTGATATTGAAGTTTATAATAAAAGTCTAATAATTCAGAAAAAAATTCAAGAATATATCATAACTGCTTACATTGACAAAAAAGATTTTAAAAAAATAAATAACTTGCAAAAAGTGGGCAATATATATCATATTCCCAAGAACAATTTAAAGGATTTCTATGATAATATAATAGGTTTTAAGTTATAAATGAAAGGTAATCTTTTTGAAGAAGCTATTATTCGAATTATATCCTGAAGACGGACGAATCAAGCCGTATGAGCACCCCTATGGTTACATCTTTCGCGGCGTCATCATGAAATGGCTCCACGAGATCAAACCCGAGCTTGTCCATCAGCTTCATGCTTTCGAGGAAGTTCGCCCCTATTCAATAAATTGCATCATTCATAAAAGAATTCCTAAAATCGATTTTATCATAATCTCGATGGACGATATTTTAAGTGATACTCTGCTACAAGATTTAATTACTAACGAGCACATAAAATTGAAAATTGGTCAGAAAGATTATTATATTTCGAGCATAAGTTTTGAGCGTATTAGTGTTAAGGAAGAACTTATTGACAAATCGGAACCTGTCAAAGGTTTTAGTATTCGATTCGTAAAACCTATATATTTTAATACTAGTATGGGAGATTATTCTGTCCGATTCCCTCTTCCGAATCTATTTTTCGGAAATTTAGCTAATATTTGGAACAATAATGTTTCTGACAATGCGTTTGTTGACAGAAATTCCTTTATTAACTGGATTAATGCTCATGTATATATTAGTGGATATAAGCTAAGAACGGTAAAATCGGAAATAGGTAAATCTAAACCTATGATTGGAGCGATTGGTAATGCGAGTTATCGAGTGAGTAAAATAAATAAGAAGTATTACCTACATTTTTTAGACGAAAATAAAAGTCCATATGATTATAAGATGGTTAACGAAGATTATAGAGGAAATTGCCGTTGGCTTGAAACTTTATGTAGGATGGGAGAATACACTAATGTAGGGGCAAATAGAACAGCAGGGATGGGAGTAATTAAATATTATTCTAGGGAGTATATCACAGATCGAGATCTCGTGAGCTCTAATTAATTGATTTTGGAAATTAATAGTAAATGATAAAGATATTGTAACTTGAGATCTTAATATTTTGTTTTAAATAAGTTTTTTTGGATTTGAAATATTAAACTTAAGATTTATTAAATAACATTAACATTATTTCTATTGGACAAAAGAGATATATAAAAGTCAATTTCAAAACTATTTACGGTAATTTTAATGAACAGAAAACGTACTAATCAAATCATTTGTTCTCTAGAAAGTTGTATTAATATGGAAAGCGTTAACATTCCAGAATATTTCAAAGAATTACAAGATTTAGGAAAAAAAATAGTAAGGAACGATAATTTTAGGCAAATATTGGAGTTTTGCACCTGTTTAGGTAATAAGGAGCGCTTAAAAATAGTTGAAATCTTAAAGGAACAAGATAGGTGCGTGTGCGAACTCGAAGCGATTCTGGATAAATCTCAACCTTCAATTTCGCATCATCTGAGGGTTTTAGAAAGCGCTAACCTTATAAGAAGTTTCAAGAAAGATAAATTTACTCATTACGAGTTAAATAGCGAGCAGTTTGAGAAATCAATTGAAAATATGGTTTATAATTACGGGAGGTATAAACATTTGTGAGACGAGCTCGTCTAAGTAGCTTATAAACTGTGGAGCTTTTTCACATTAAATTCGTTCAGAGTCTATTTTTTCTCAAGTATTTCTTTTTTTACCCTATTTGGCTTCCAAAAGTTCAAATAGCTTAATATCGTAGATGAGCTTATTACTTAATCTCATTAAAAAGTTTTCTGGATCGATTTAATTCCTCTTCCAGTTCGGCATCGGTTAAAGAGGGTGCTTGTATTTTCTCTCGTTCAACATATTCCATCATTTCATAAATAGTAACTTTGGCTAAAACTGCTGCCTCTGCCATGCTTATTAATCCCTTACGATATTTCTCGCCACTTTCTTTTAAATGATACTCTTGAATTTGAGCAAGAAGAAACTTCCTTATCAAAGATGAGCGATCAATTCGTTCTCTTTCAGAAATCTTATTTAAATCTTCAATTTCCTTCTCATCCAATCTAGTAGACACAACATCGGTCAATTCTTATTCTCCTCCCTTTCTTGAAGTTTTTTCATAAAAAATAAAATGGACTTTGGTTTACTCGCATTAACTAATTCTAGTTTGGATAATATACGTAAAAAGTCAGATTTACTTAGTCGATTATTATTGAATTTTTCATAAAAAAATGTATCTAGCCTCATAGCATTTAGATGTTCATTTATGAATTTTCTGTAAGCTCTATCATCTGATGTCAGACAAATTCCGTCTTCTTTTGCGAGAAGATAACAACTAGTTTCTCCTGCATCAATAAAACGGTATAAATCTTCTGAGATATCGATGGAAATAACAGGAACTCTGTTTGTATTTAAAATTTCTTCAGCTTCGAAAGCATCATGATATTTATTTGCTTTACCATCAATTACTGCCTCTTGAAATACACTTGAGTCGATTACTACCTCATTATCAGCAAGTTCCATGAATTTATTGAATAGTTTTGTTTTAATTAGATAAATTAATGTGCAGGCATCTAAAATCCATCTCATTATGAATTATATACAACGGTATACTTATAAAACTTACGATTGTATACATTATTAAATAGTTCCTAAAATGATGGTTTCCAAAATGATTGTTTCGAACCGTTAATATAATATTTATACCTCTTTTTTTTGAGTTACAACGTTCTATAGATGTTCGTAAAACTATAATTCTATTTTTAGCATTAGTAACTTAATCGCTTAAAATCGTGCGTGTTAGTTTTGACGATAAAAAAGAATATACAATCCTTCATTGCCAAAAAAGTAATGAAACCACTGTTTTTGAAACTTGTCAAACAAGAAGAAGAAATCACATTGTTGCCAGATACTATTACAAGCGTGGAAAATTCTCCAACGCGATTTGATATCCCGCTTGAAGTATCGTATCGACTTGAGCAAGGAGAGAGTATGAATTTTTTCAGTAGAAGACTAATTACTGTGCTTCGCTCAAACATCGCCAACATCAAGAAAGCTTTAAAAGTCCCTATAGACCGTCCAAAGCAACCAAAAACTACGATATCTCCCGAGGAATTTAGCGAATTGCGCGAATTTATTAATCAAACGGTCGTATCGATAGTAGGGTTTACGAAGCTGCCAAGAAGTTTATTATTTAAGGATAAAGCCGTATTATTCGAGAACGCGATAGTATTAGCTATGGAGATGGACAAAGAAAAGATACTTAAAGCACCATCGAAGCAAACTCAACTAATGGTGATGGAAACCTACGACGCATTGGGAATTGCTGCAAACGAAATTGTTGAGTATCTGCGAAACAAAGAATTCGCTACGCAAGCATCTCATCCTCTAGGTGGCTTAGTTTTATATCCCCCTTTAGCAAAAGAAGCGGGAATGGGCTGGATTGGAAAGCACGGATTGCTCATAACTCAAAAATACGGTCCAAGAGTGAGATTAGCCGCAGTATTTACAAGTATACAGAATCTTCCGTGGTCGACTCAAAACGAACACCAATGGGTTGAAAAGTACTGCGATACATGTGGTATTTGTATAAGAAATTGTCCACCAGAAGCAATCCTTGAAACACCCTTAGAAAGAAATGAAGGCAGGAAAACATGTATCGATCGAAATAAGTGCTTTCCGTACTTTTTAAATAATTATAGCTGCTCTATTTGCATAAAAGTTTGTCCTTTTAACAATAAGGGATATGAATTTGTGAAAGAACAATACGATAAGAAATAATTGATAGTTTGAAAAATCAATTGACTTTTTTTCTCGATAATAATTGATTGATAGGAACAATCAGTCACAAGGAGCGAGATTCATTCCATCATCTGAAGGTTCAATTGATAATTTAAGAAATAGATTGTATTAAAAAAATATTTTTATCATTGTTCACTTATTCTTTAATAATTATAAATAGAGAGAGATACACTAATGGACTCGTTTCATGAATGTATGATTGAATATAAGAAAGAAGTGCAGAAAGGTACCATTATTAAAGCATACAGAGGATTGATGGAGTACTTTGGCTCTTTGAGAAGTCATTTTAAGAAAAAATTTCCCGAATGTTCCGTATCTGGCAGTGTGTATCAAGGATATATGGATATGACGTATTTTGCCTTCTTTCCATCCTCATTTAAACATCGTAAATTGAAAATTGCAATAGTCTTCCTTCATGAAGCGTTTAGGTTTGAAGTGTGGTTAGCTAGCGTAAACAAATCTGTTCAAGCGGAATACTGGAAGTTGTTTAAAGAAAGTAATTGGAATAAATACCGCATTCCATCAAATATAAAGGGGATTGATTCCATTGTCGAGTACAATTTGGTAAGTAAACCTGATTTTAGCAACTTGGATGGTTTAACGATGGAGATTGAGCGAGGAACAATGAAATTTATTAAAGATATTGAGGACTTCTTATCTAACCACTAAAACACACTTAACTAATTAACCTTAAATCAGGAATAGATTGAGAAGTAATGATGATGTGGGCGATTAAGAAAGGATATTACAGATTTGTGCAATTGTTTACAATTCCATTTTCTCATCTAATGACTAAGGAAAAACCCAAAATGCTAATAGGACCAGGCAGTATCAAAAGTCTTTATAAGGAACTAAAAAGTGAAGGCGCAGCTAAACCTTTAATCGTAACAGATAAAGAACTAACAAAAATTAAGCTACTCGACGGGATGTTTCGAACATTCGAGGAAAACAACATTGAATATCTTGTGTTTGACGAGGTTGCACCCAATCCTACAATTAGCATGGTGGAAGCTGCGAAAAGTACCTATCTCGAAAATAATTGTGATTCTATGATAGGTTTTGGTGGAGGTTCTCCAATAGATTGTGCAAAAATTGCTTTAGGGCTGACTGTAAAGCCAGGAACGACGGTAAAAGACCTGGGGATGTTTTTTTCTATTAAAGGTGATATACCTCCATTTTTTGCAGTTCCTACTACTGCGGGAACAGGTACTGAAACCAACTTTGGTGCTATAATTACAGATCCTGATAACCGACGAAAGTTTGCTACAGCATCTAAAAAATTATTAGCAAAATGCGTTGTATTAGACCCAGAATTATCTTTAGGATTACCACCTGAAGTAACTGCAACTACAGGTATGGATGCATTAACTCACGCGGTAGAATCGTACATAAATGTTGCAGGCGGCGAATCTGGCAATGAAAATGCAATAAAAGCGGTAAAAATAATTTTTGAAAATCTGTTAAATTTATACGAGAATGGAAATCAAATAGAAGCCAGAGAAGCAATGGCTCAAGCAGCACATTATGCGGGATTGGCAATGAATGTAGGATTTCTTGGTTATGTTCACGCTATTGCTCACAAGTTAGGAGGAATGTATAATATTCCTCATGGACTAGCCAATGCTGTCATATTACCGCATGTTTTGGATTATTATGGTCAAAAAGTACACAAAAAGCTATCTAAATTAGCTATTGCCGCTGGAATTGGGGTTGAACAGGAACCAAGAAGCGCTTTGGCTGAGAGGTTTATACAAACCGTTCGTGAAATGAATGAAACAATGAATATCCCCTCGTCGATAAAAGAAATTAATGACGATGACATCGACATTATTGCAGAAGCGGCGATTAATGAGGCACATCCAATGTACCCGGTTCCTAAGTTCATGAAATTGGAGGACTTAAGAGAAATAATTATAAAATTAAAATCATATTAATTATAAAAGTTGAATCCACAGGTTTAAAAAAAGAAAATGCCAATCGGTTATCATGGAAAGATTTTAGTAGTTAATTTATCTGAATCAAATTGGAAAATTGAAACGCTCTCAGAGGAAATATATCGCCAATATTATGGTGGTTATGGTTTAGGAGTTTATTATATTTATACCCATCTTAAACCTGGAGTTGATCCTTTGGGACCAGAAAACATATTAGGTATTTGCCCTGGATTATTCACAGGAACCGCATCTCCATTCTCAGGTCGCTATATGGTATGTGGTAAAAGTCCTTTAACAGGAGGCTGGGGTAATGCCAATTCTGGGGGTACATTTGGTCCAGAAATTAAGAAAGCAGGTTTTGATGGAATCTTTATTACAGGAACGGCCGAAAAGCCGATGTATTTATTTATCGATGGAGAACAAATTCAATTACTTGATGCTTCTGAGTTTTGGGGAAAAGATGTTGTAGAAACGGAAAAAGCTATCGAAAAAGTACACGGTCCCCGTGTTAAAGTTGCTTGTGTTGGTCCAGCGGGTGAAAATCTCTCATTAATATCAGGTATAGTTAATGATTCGGGGAGAATTGGGGCTCGAAGTGGTCTTGGGGCAGTAATGGGATCCAAAAAATTGAAAGCTGTATGTTTACGCAGAACTAAAGAAAGCGGAGAACTTGATTTATATGACAAAACCGAGCTAATGAATCACATTAAGCAATACAATTCTAAGTTCAAGGAAATGGCGAAAAAGGGACTTATGACGAAACTTATGGCAAATATGGGATCATTCGCTCCATTATTGCGTAAATTCAAAATAGGAACAACTTCGTTTGATTCTCCCTCAATGGCCAAAATGATTATCCAAATGTTTTCGGCATCTCAATTAGGGACCACTTCAGCTAACATAATATCCTCTCAAATGGGAGATTCTCCAGTAAAGAATTTCAAGGGGTTAGGATATAAAGACTTTCCGACGAAATCAGCAAAAAAAATTGGCGGTAAAAAATTGAAGACTTTGATGAAATCGCAATATGGCTGTTTTTCGTGTCCGGCTCGATGTGGTGCTATATTGGAATACGACGCTCTACCCTATGCCGAGAAAGAAACTCATCGACCTGAATACGAGACTTGTGCTTCTCTCGGAGCGTTAATTTTAAACGATGATCTTGATCTGCTTATTAAAGCCAATGAGTTGTTAAATCGCGCGGGCATGGATTCAATCTCTGCGGGAGTTGTTATTGCGTTTGTGTATGAATGTTGTGAACATGGACTATTAACCGAAAAAGATTTTAAATGCGAATCTTATCCTGAAGGATTTTTACCTAAATGGGGAGATAATACTTATTTACTTCCACTCCTAGAGATGATAATTAATCGCGAAGGGCTTGGTGATATTTTGGCTGATGGCACGCGATTAGCATCTGAAAAGATCCCTGGTTCAAAGAATTATGCCATGCACGCGAATGGTCAAGAGATTCCAATGCACGATGCTAGAATGGATCCTATGTTAGCGGTGACCTATATCGCCGATCCAACGCCCGGACGACATACAGCAGCTACACTTAATCTCGATAAAATGAGTGTGAAATACTTTTTAGATAGATTAGGCACATTTGAAGTTAAAGACGAAAACGATTTGGGGGTTTTACAGGCTAAAATTGCGAAATTCAAGCAAACGATTGAAGCGAATGGTTTGTGTATCCTCGCTCTCAATATGGGAGCATATCCGTATTTAGAAGTAATTCATGCTATAACGGGATGGGATGTATCTATTAATGAATTATTGGAAACGGGATACAGAATCCAAACGCTTCGTCAAATGTTCAGCGCTCGTGAGGGGGCAATTCGTCATTACATCCCCCAACGAGCAATTGGTTCCCCACCTTTGACTAAAGGGCCGTTAAAAGGTAAATCTTACGATGTCGAACTTATTGTTCAAGACTATTACGAAGCAATGGGATTTGAAAAAAATGGCATTCCGAAAAAAGAAACTCTAGCGTTATTAAACCTAGATTTTGCTGTGTCTGATTTAAACAATGCCAAAGGGGTTCCAGAATCCTTGGAAAACGAATATTTAAAATCGCAAAGCAAAAAAGTTTTTAATAACCCTGTTAAAATGCAGCCGTTAAGCGGGGGGTAATTTTTTTTTAGAATTAATTAGCAAGATAAATTCGAAAGGAGGAAAAAATAATGGAAAAAAGTCAAAAATATGCCCTTGTTACGGGAGGATCCAGTGGAATTGGAATGGAACTCTCGAAATTATTAGCAAAAGACGGTTATAGTCTTATTATTGTGGCTAAACCTCAAGAAGAATTAGATCGTGCGAAAGCGTGGTTTGATGAAAA
Source organism: Promethearchaeota archaeon (assembly GCA_019058515.1). The sequence continues at coordinate 17,001 of JAHPYY010000024.1, read as the reverse complement.
TATGCCTGAAGCTGATGTTGTTTATCATAAAAAGGATTTAGCTGTTCAGAATGCTGCGAAGGAACTATATGATTTTACTACTCAAAATGGGTATGATATCGAAATTTTATGTAATAATGCAGGGTTTGGAGCGTATGGATTTTATCACGAATTTGAAATCGAACGTGATTTAGCCATGATTAATTTGAATGTGGTTACAAACTATCTTTTAACCCGATATTATTTGAAGGATATGGTTGCAAAAAATAAGGGAAAGATCTTAATCACTTCATCACAAGGAGGCTTAGGTCCTACTCCAAAATCTGCAGCGTATAGTGCCGCGAAATCTTTCAGTTTATATTATGGTGTGGCAATTAATGAAGAATTGAAAGATCTTGGGTCAGATGTATCCATCACAGTGTTATTACCTCCTCCAACACGGACAGGATTTCAGCACGCTGCCAGAATGGATGACTTAAAAACTTTTGATGAATCAAATAGAATTGCCCACGATCCAGATTACGTTGCAAAGGAGGCATATGAAGCGTTAAAAAAGAAAAAAATGATGGTGATGCCTGGTAAGTTAGGTCGAATTCTATTAAAATTATTTACACCATCGGCCAGAGAACGAGTAATTCGCCGTTATATGAAATTAGCTAAATGGGGAACGAAATAAATTAGAGTCAATGATTGATTAGAACTCATTGAATTTCCTTAATTTTTTTCTTTAACTCTTCGTTATTACCGACAAATACGCGTAAATATGTTTCTTTTTCTTTATCAATATCAAACTTAGATGTAATTCCACGGTTTTTTAATTCTTCAAACAAATCCCATAAAGAAGCACCAGAAACATTCGCCGCTCGCTCTAAGGTATCACCTTTTTGATATAAATCTATCGCTACATCAATTTTTTGTTGTTCGATTCCTGTATCTATTATTTTACGTACAATCGTCGCTCTATCAATATTAAGTAATTGCGCTATCCGATCCAATTCATCAAGCGTTTCTTTCTTCATTCTAACCGAAAGATTAGCCATTTATTCCATCACCAACTCTTTTATTTTTTTTACAAAATAGACTTCTTCATAGGAAGGATTTGTATATTTAACCCACTTAATTAAAAGAGCTTCAAATTGTAATTCATTAATTAATTTACTGTGAATGGCTTCTATTAACGATATAGGTATTCTCCTTACATCTAGGTTATAATTTTCAGCAATTCTTTTTGCTTTCTTATCTTCCATCATGCATAGACATTTATTATTAATCGAATTATGAATTATTTCGGTCTCCCCTAATCCTAAATTTAAATCCATTAATTTTTCATCAACTTGATGGATTCTTATCTTTTTTTCTTTAATTAACTTCTCTCCAATAATAGCTTCTTCCTTGCCTTTACTTTTTCCATTGATTACTACTTCTTGGTAAACCGCTTCAGAAATAACTAATTCTTGGTATAATTCTTCTAAAATGTCAATAAAGTCCATTTTTAGGGAGATAATTAATGAAGAAGCGTCTATTTTTATCATCTATCAAATAAGTGTGTGACAAAATATTTAAATGTATTCACAAATAATACTAATATTTTTAATGAAAAAAAAGAATTCTAATGGTATAGCACCCAAAAGATTGAAAATGTTTTGCTGATCTTTCTATTTGTTTTCTAACAATTCAAATATCGCGTTAATCACTTCATCAGCGTTGTTGGCGAATTTAAAAACGCCTTCATCGAGTTCTCCTTGAATTCCCTCAGCCGCGAGCTCGTAAATCAAATTTTCTGCGTACTCTTCAGTGCTCTCCAAAGCAAGCGCTAATTTTTCTAATGGGATGCTGTTATGGAGTTTGATTAATCCCTCAATCCTTCTTTTAATCTTCTCCATTTTCTGTTCACTCATAGCGGGTGCTTTGGCTTTTTTCTTATCAGAAAAAACTTCCTTAATTCCAGACTTATTAAACTCGTTGTCCATTTCTTTACCAAATTTATCAATAGTTTTGCCCAATTCGTCCAGTTTTGAAAAATCACCTACATTTTCTCCAACAAATTGCATGGATTTTCTTATTAATTCAGACACAGAGGAACCCATATTTTGCGCCCATTTTTTCCAATCTTTGCTCATATCGGGAGGTACCGAGATGTTGATCCGTTTCGCTTTTTCTTGAGCTTTTTCCCATTTTTTCGCTGCTTTTTTTATGATTTTTTCTAAATGCTTCTGTGATTTGTGTTGGTGTTTTTTTACTTGGTCTTTGAACTTGTCGACTTTTTCTTTTGCGTCTTCCCCTAAATTACCTAATTTGTGCTTTAGCGTTTCTATTTCATCTAATAACTCGCTCCGTTCTTCGTCTATATCTTGTAATTCATCTTCAAGGTCTTCCTTCAAATCCTCGTATTCTTCAGCCAGTTCTTCGTTATCTTCAACGAACTTTTCTCTAAGTTCTTTTAACTCTTCGTTCAGACCTTCTTTTATTTTTTCTAGATCTTCGGATAACTTTTCTTGATCTTTTTCTGAAATTGGCTTTTTTTCAATCCCACTTTGATTCTCTTCAAATGACATGATAATTTTGAAATTTTTTGATTGTGTATTATAAAAAAATAAAAAAATTGGTTAATAGTTAAGAATCGTTTTCGGAAGGGAATTTGGGTAAATTCCTGAACCATAATGGTCGAAATTCTCGATCTCGGTTCTATTCAAATTATTAAAAGCATTCTTTTTAATTATTTTTCTCATTTTTGATCAGTGTGTATTTTTCCATTGTGTATTGTGTACTAATACACACTCATTATCTTTAAATGTTTGTGTAATTGGTGTGTATTAAAAATTATGCTCAAATTACCCTTCAAACGCATAAGAAATTCAGAAGAAATAGCCAAATTTGGTCAATTATCTTGCCATGGAGCGATATTTTCAATTAAATTTTCCTCTCAAACTTTCTACATGCACTCTAAGATGGGATTTCATAGGGTTCAACCAAATTGCACTTTCGTAAAGATTTATGGCATCAGAAATGTTTCCAATAGTTTCAGCGTAATATCCTTTTTCTTGGAATAGATCTGACAATTTAGATTCGATTTCTCCCATATATTTATTGAGAACTATATTATCAGTTTTAGTACCAACAAAAGGTAAAATTTTTTGGTACGCTTCCCAAGCCATCTCATTCATAATTAACTCATTGGCTGAAAAATAAGTATAGTTGATAAACAAATCACGATATTTTATATATTGAGTCGAATTTACAGCTCTAATTCCATCTAAAATCCTTTCGACACTTAAAGAATTATTTCTGTTAAGGATGTCTGTAAATTGAAAAATAAGCTGTTCTAGATCTTCTTGATAATTGGATGTAACATTGATGTTATGTAGATTGTATATTATTGTTTTTCCATCCATAAATGAGATTTTTAATATCAGTTTGTAATGACCATCTTGAATTTTATAGTTATTCAGAGAAATTACTCTTTTATCCGCTATAATTGAAGATTTATCCCATTTACTTGGAGAAAAATAACCTCCTATAATTTTACGGTTATCTATAGTATAATTAAGGTCATTTCCTATAAGGACGAGGGTAGTTTCATGATTATTTAATATTTCATCTGGAATACTGTCATTTCCTAATTGCCAAAAAATAGTTAATTCTATTATGCCTTCATTTGAGTATTTTTCAGAGTTTAACCGAAAATCGTTTAAAATTAAATAATCTTTAGAGTTTTGTTCAATAATTTCATCCTTTAAAACGAAGATATTTTTTTTAATATAATATCCTTTAGATACTAATTCACCTAGATAATTAATTTGACCAACTCCCTTAACTAATGCATATTTTGAGTGAAATTCTTCGTAAGAACCTATGCTTGTCTTAAGAGACCAACTTTCATGAGTTTCAATGAGAACAGGGTTAATTTGACTAAAAATATAACTTTTGAAAAAACTTGACTCATAACCATTTCGAGCAATTGGCACATTTGCTAAGCCTGCGCTATCTATTATCGTATAATTTTGTGAATAATAGGATGTAGCGCCGATGTCAGGAACTAGATATGTAATATGCTTCGCGTTTGGTAAGTACTCATTGTATATTAAATATCCTCCTACTTCATTACCCCAATCAGCATGTTTTTTTATATCTTCAAAAGGCCATATCGGATTGTTATATTCAATGTAAGTGTTTATAATCATTTGAGAAGTAAAAATTAACATTATTGGTATTAAGATTAATTTAGAAGAAATTTTTCTATTCTTTATCGATATTCTTCTCCAATTCCACGAATTATTATTTAATTTAAAAGATTCTTTGAGATTTTCAGGTAAAATGAGCCCCAAAGCTATAATTGACGGGGTTAAGAATCTAGTTGTTCCCCATGTATCACCTACAAATAAAACGTAAAAAAAATTGGCAAGGATAATGGTTTCTGAAAAAAATACCAATTTATTACTAAAAATATAATTCAATATTGTCTTTATTTTAATAATTAGAGAGGAAATAAAGGACTTCTTATAAATTATTAATACTGCTAAAGAAATTGATAAAATTATTAAAATTATCTCAAATACAATCTCAAAAGTGATTACATATAATTGGAGACTAATTTGATACTGATAATAAGTTAGAGTGCTATTAGCGAGGTATAAAAAGAAAAGCGAAAATGGAAAAATACTTATTACTAAAGATAGTAGTAAAAGTTTATGATGTTTCATTCTATTTGGATGTATTTCAAAATCTTTCTTAGCTTTAATCATTATGATTGAATAAATTAGAAAAATAAACAATAATGATAAATAGTTTAAACAAAATCGAGCAAAATAGAAAACTCCTGATGTAATCCTAACTAAAATTGGGATATTATCAGACACTAATTTTGCATAGAATGTATTGGGGAAAATTGTACCAAATAATAAAAATCGAAGGCATAAGAAAGTAAAATAGAAAATTAAAAATAAGGATAGAGAAACAATTACCTTCTTATAACCATGCCTTTTAAGTAATTTCTTCCTGCAAATTAATGATAAATGGATTGTAACTACATACAAAATACCTTCAGGTCTAGTTAAAGATAATAAAAAGGAGAAAAAAAGTAAGAGAGAAATACTGGAAGTTTCATCGTATTTCATAATTCCTAACATCAAACCCACGATAAGGAATGCATATAAACTATTTTCTAATCCTGCACTCCCCCATAAAGTAAATCCCGTCATTAATGATAAAGATAACGCGCTAATTAGATTAATCCAATTATTTCTATCAGGTATTTGCTTTCCATAATTCTTATTTAAAATGAAAGTTAGACAAAGTGTTAGCACTCCAAAAATAAAATTCAGTATTTTGGCTCCAATAATGATGTCCAAACCTATTAAATAAATGCCTGCAAGGATTATCATCCACAATGGACATGAATACGCCTCTACTCGTTCAGTAAATTGATCAATCGACAACCGGCCATAATCAATTAAGACTCTTGAACTAGCAAAAACTATCCCCGCATCATCCACTATGTAATTCAGAAATAGTAAATATTGAAGAACAAATATAGAAATTATTCCTAAAAAAGGAATAATTATTTTCAATGAATTCAATGATTTACTAAATTCAAAAAATCCCTTTATTTTCGAAAAAACCATATTTAGCTTGGTTCTATTAATTAAGTGAATCTTCTATGGACTATCAAAACGAATTACATAAAATTGATGATTATCAAAGAAGCTATAATTCTAGATTTTATTTAAGCTATAAATGTCTGTTTTTACTGTGAATTTTGACTAACAAAAAAGATTGCTTTCTATATGTTATTAAGTTTAAAATTTTTCAATTTCCTCATTATTTTTTCCCCAGTCTAGGCGAAAAGGAACCTCTATAGTGATATAGCCTGGATAGTAGTGATTTTAGAAGATATAATTGAAATTAATTTATTTTTTTTGTAGCCAATCCAAAACCACCTTAGTTGAATACTTAACTTCTTCGAGATCAACTTGTCCTATTATAACTGAGCAGATGTTATGCTGAACAATGTATTCAAATGCTTTTTCGGGCTTTAATTTTCCTACAGCTAAGGTTTTCATTCCAAAAAATGCTTTATTTCTATTATTATCTACTAAATCCTCTAATTCCCTTCTTTTACCCATTATGGATCTCCGTGCGTTAATTGGAACCAAAAAACAGTTTGCATTTGTTGCATGTTCTAAAGAAAATCTTAAAGTAGGCACGGGGATTAAATAACGCAATCCCTGGAATAACCCTCTAGAAGACACCTCGTTCAATAATTCAAGAAATCCTTGAGAATGACTAAAATAATTGATGGTGATTTAGTTAATGTATCAAAATGATCTCATACCCATTTTTAAAAGCTTTGGGCAAGTAAATATGAGAAATTCTAATATTTCCTATGAATTTTTAATAATAAGGAATGAAATTGCTTTATAAAAGTTTATATTCCATTGATATGATGAATATTTAACCATTAGTGGTTCTAATGTTAAAAGGAAAAACCGATCCTATTATTGCAGAAGTTATAAATAATGCACTACGGTCAATAACGGAGGAAATGGGTGCTGCTCTTGTAAGGTCTGCTTATTCTACAAACATTAAAGAACGGAAAGATTGTTCTTGTTGTTTATTCGATGCGAAAGGTTTGTTATTATCGCTCGCCGAGCATATTCCAATCCATTTAGGATCTATGCTAGGTTTAATGACTGAAATTAGATATGATCTTGAAGAATGGAATTTAAAACCTAAAGATGTTATTATAGCAAATGATCCTTATAGCGGTGGAGGTTCACATCTGCCAGACATCACTCTTCTTCAGCCATTCTTTATAAAAAATAAATTAATGGGATTTATAGCAAATATTGCTCATTGGTCGGATGTAGGAGGTAGATATCCTGGTGTAGGAACTGCAGGAGATTCTACAGAAATTTTACAAGAAGGATTAAGGATACCTCCTACACATATATCAGTGGAAGGTCAAATACAACATGAATTACTTGAATTAATTTTATTGAACATGCGTTGTTATGAGGAACGCTACGGGGATTTTAAAGCACAAATAGCGTCTCTTTTATTAGGGGAACGAAGAATACAAGAGCTTTTTTCAAAATATGGAGAAGAGACTATGATTGAATGTATCGCAGAAAATTATAATTACAGCGAGCGTAGATTAAAAGAAAACATACGACAAATACCTGAAGGACATTATTCATTTACAGATTATATGGACGATGATGGAATCTCAGAGGAGCGTCTAAAAATATCTGTTGAAATCACAGTGAAGCATAATCCAGATCCATATATTTACTTTGATTTTTCTGGATCTTCCCCTCAAGCAGCGGGAGGAATAAATATGGTTAAAACTGCTCTATTAGCGACTGTTTATTACTCCGTAAAAGCAATTCTAGCTCCAGATGTGCCTTTTAATGGAGGTTTCCAACGCCCAATCAAAATATACGCCCCAAAAAAGACATTAATAAATGCTCAAGAACCTGCTGCTGTTGGAGGCAGAACTGATACATGTCAGAGAGTGGTTGATACCATCATGGGGGCTTTACATCAAGCAATTCCTGAGAAAGTCGTTGCTGCATCTAATGGAGCTACAACAGCCATCATATTTGGGGGGAATGAATCAGTAACAGGTCAAAAATTTACATATGTCGAGGCTTTAGGTGGAGGTATGGGTGCTAGAGCTATGAAAGATGGAACAGATGGAGTTCAAGTACATATAACTAATACATCAAACTTACCAATTGAAGCAATGGAATTAGAATATCCATTTCGTGTCTTAAACTACGAATTAATTAAAGATTCTGGTGGTCCGGGCAAATTTAGAGGAGGTTTAGCGATAAAAAAAGACATTATGGTTCTTAAACCCGTAATATTCTCCGCTCATTCAGATAGACATAAAATTAATCCTTGGGGGTTAAATGGTGGTTTAAAAGGAAAGTGTGGTAAATTTATTTTAAATCCAGATACTCCAAATGAAAAAATATTGCGTTCTAAAACATCGGGTGTATTATTAGAAAAAGGTGATGTTCTTAGAATAATGACTGCTGGAGGAGGAGGTTATGGTTCCCCATTAATACGTGAATTGGATTTAATACAAAATGATCTCCTCTTAGAAAAAATTAGTAAGAAGGAAGCTCAAGATCTTTATGGAATACATCTAGACGAAAAAGGATCAGTTGATATCAAAGCGACTCATCTATTAAGAGGAAAACTGCGAAAAAAATAATGGTGAATGATAAAATGCGAGTCGCAGTAGACATTGGAGGTACATTTACTGATTTATTACTATATGACGAAAAAAGAGGGAATATTTTCGCTAAAAAGATTCCCTCAAATCCTATTAATCCAGAAATACCTTTTATTGAAGGAATTAATGAAATTCTAAAAGAGAACAAAACTGACATTGATCAAGTCAATCAATTAATTCATAGTACCACATTGGCTACAAATGTGTTACTAGAAGGTAAAATTTCAAAAGTCGGGTTATTAGTTACTAAAGGTTTTCGAGATATATTGGAAATTGGGCGTCAAGTCAGACCTTCCTTGTATAACCTAATGGAGGATAAAGTTCCGCCATTAGTCCCTAGAAATAGAATTATGGAAATAGAGGAAAGAATTGATTCAGAAGGGAATATAATTACTCCCATAGATAAAACTGGTGCGATAAAACAATTAAAACATTTAAAAGCGTTAAATATAGAATCTTTAGCTATAGTATTGTTATTCTCTTTTATAAATTCCAAACATGAAATAGAGTTAAAAAAATTAGCTTTAAAGATGTTTCCAGAAGATTTTGTTTTTTTATCCAGTCAGATATCACCAGAATTTCGAGAATATGAAAGGGCTAGCACTACTGTGATTGCGGCAGCTGTCGCATCACGATTAATTTCCTATATTCAAGCTATTAAACAGAAGTTATATAAGCTTGGAATAACACATGAAATTCTAAAAATTATGCATTCTGGGGGTGGAGTTTTACAAACTATGGAAGCTATTAAACGCCCTCACGCTCTTATTGAGTCAGGACCTGCAGCAGGGCTTATAGCTACAGCAGAATTAGCAAAAAAAATGAACTTAAAACAGGTTATTGCATTTGATATGGGAGGAACAACTGCTAAGGCTGGAATTATTCTAAATGGAAAGCCACAACATACGATAGAATATGAAGTCGGAGGAACTTTGCATTACGGGGGAGAACTTACAAAGCAAGGTTATCCAATCCGATTTTCAATAATAGATGTAGCAGAATGTGGTTCTGGGGGTGGGAGTATCGGTTGGATTGATTCGGGAGGTCATTTGAAAGTAGGACCCCAAAGTAGTGGTGCTATTCCTGGACCTGCTTGTTACGATAGAGGAGGGATGGAACCTACTGTTACTGACGCCCATTTAGTGTTAAATCGTTTAAACTCTAAATTTCGATTAAGCGGAATTATAAAATTAAATCTCAATTTAGCAATTGAAGTTATAAAAAAGAAAATATCTGAAAAGATTGGACTGGATGTTAGAAAAGCTGCACAAGGAATTCTCTCAATTGCTAACGCTAACATGCTTCGAATCCTCCGTATTGTTTCCGTAGCTCGAGGATATGACCCTCGGAATTTTACTTTAATTGCTTATGGTGGTGCAGGACCTTTACACGCAATTGAATTAGCTAATTTAATGAATATTAAAAAAGTAATAGTTCCTCGGTTACCTGGTCTATTTTCAGCTATGGGATTATTATATACTGATATGACCATAGATTTTGTAGAACCTGTATTGAAAACTTTCGAAATGAAGAATCTCCCAATAATAAATCAAATACTTTCAAGATTAATTGACAAGGTTAATGAATGGTTCGAGAAGAATAATGTTTCCAGTAAAGAGAGAGGATATAAAATATCTAGTGATTTAAGATATCTAGGACAGAACTTCGAATTAAATGTACCCGTTATGGAGTCTAAGCTTAATAACGAAGAATTAAATAAAGTAGAAGAGAGGTTTCATAAAATCCATCATAGAAAGTATGGTTATGCATCTCCAATGAATACTATTCAAATTATAAATCTAAGGATAAGAGGATTTAAAAGATTATTAAAACCTAGGTTAACCCATTTTAGACAAGCTTTAGGATCTGCTGAGGTCGCATTAATAGAAAAGCGTTCTGTTTGGTTTTTAGATGGTTTATATAAATGTGAAGTATATGATCGCTCAAAATTATTAGCAGGGCATAATATAGGAGGGCCTGCGATAATACATGAAAAGGAATCTACAACTCTAGTCGGAAAGGAATGGAATTTAAAAGTTGATAGCTTAGGTAATCTAATAATTGAAAAATGTACTATCTAAGTTCTTAATTTAAAGATTACCTTAAAAACGCTTTTAGTAAATAAAATTAAAAACTTAGCCTTATGAATCGGGTGGCCAAATGAACCATTCTATCTTACAAAATTCCTCAAAACCTAATTTTTATACTGATTTAATCCCAACTCAGACGATTGTAGAATTGCAATTTCGTACCTCACTTCTTTAGCTTTGTATAATTGGACACTAACTCTACTAATATCTGGTTTTAAATCAACCACAAGCGCACGAATTTTTTTTGTCTTTAGCACGAGCTCTTGCGTTCCACAAACAACCGCAGCCTTCAACCTCTTGCATAACAATTGCTTGAGTTGGGCAGTTTCGGCTACATGCGCTGCACTGGGTACAGAGCTTAGGATCGCTAATTTCGAACTTTCCGTTGCTATTTGGAACAGGTAAACCAAAAGGACATATTTCTCCGCATAATCCGCATCCTGTACACTTAGAAGAATCGATAAAAATTTTGGTATTTAAAAGTCCAAGAATCGAATTTACAGAGCTCGTACCGCAACAAGAATCTTGTTTTGTTTCGGTCATTATTTTCCTCCTATTTTTTTTTTGATTAATTATTTTTTTATTTTTTAATATAAATTAATACAATATAATGCCTAAAGCTAAAAGTACTGTAGAAATAATCAATAGCGGTAAGTTTATCTTCCTGAAGGTGGGATATTCGATTTGAATATCGCGCGGACTCGTATCCATTGTATAACCGCTAAACGACATTGTCGAGAAGAAACTAATCCAAAAGTAAAACCCCAAGCTTAATAAAACCTTGAAGACGGAGTTTTGAAAGAAAAGGCTTACGATGCTGAACGTGAGAGTATTTATTATACCGTAAAAAAGTGATTTATATATAAACTTTCTCGTAAATTTAGACAGTGGAAGCAAAAACGCGATAATTGCGTTTGCTAAGACTATCCAGATTGACAATTCTACGACCCACCAGAGTTTACTCCACCAATTTAGAGCGGTTAATACGATAAGCAATCCAAGTAAGGGATAGACAAAGATTTTTCGGAATAAAAAGGTGGTGTGAGTTACAAACGCGCGAGTTCGATGAAATAGAGAAAATTTAGCTAATTTCATTTTTTCTGGCTTTTTTGCGGGTTTCTCTTTCAAATATGTGGGTAAATCTTTTGACCAAACGGGGCCGTACTTAATTTTGAAGGGGAGATCGTTTGAGCTCGATTTGAGTTTCGGTATCGCAACTCCTCCTGCCGATAATTGCGGTAAAATTAACGTTCGATTATCTGTAAAGTTCTGAATTCCCGTGGCTTTGACAGCTTCGATAAGTTGTTCGTTTCCAAAATCGTTGCCTCGAGCGGCACACCATACATTAATACCGTTAGAATCTACGCATACTACCCAAGCGTCAATATTTTTGATACTTCGCATTAGTTTGATGAAGGTGAAATCGTAATTAGCCGTAACTATGATGGGAGAATTTCTATCTGGATTCCCTGATTTGTACACCCCCGGTTCAATGGGAACTTCATCTATTTGACCTGTAAATATACATCTATAAATCCTAAACTGAGACGATATTCCGCTAATTTTCTTTTTTTCGGGGAAATAAAATCTTGGTTCATTATCTCCATCGATCGCAACCTTTCTCAAAACAAGAGCTTTAATGGTACCGTGGTTCCATTCCAACTGTTCCGAAATTTCAAATCCAATAGGTGCAATATAATTGAAAAACCATTTCAAAAGGAAGGTACTTTTTAACTTCAGTCTTCTAAGCTTTTTTTTATACCACCATCTCTTCAAATTAAAAATTAGTTTCCAAAAGCCTGATGGTATAAATTCCGCAGCTAATATTAATACGCCATCAGGCTTTAAAGCGTTCCAAGAATTTCTTAGGAAAATTTGTTGTTCAAATGGTCTAAGTTCAGAAAGCATGAATTTACTAATAATAGCATCTTGAGAGTTATCTTCTACTGGTAATTCAGTAAAAGACCCTACTTGAAAAGCTATGGAACCATTCTCTGAGTCGTAATCTCGCTGTTTAGATGCGAACTCTATCATTTTAGGGTTAATATCGATTGCTTTAACTTCATTCCCTTTACTTGCTACTTTCATAGCCAGTGCTCCCGTACCACATCCAACTTCCAAAATCGTGCCGCTTGAATTAACCTTTTCGACAATCCAATCTTCTACTTTCTTGTTGATACCTTTTGTAAGAGTAGTGAAATTTTTATCGTATGTCTCAGGTTCCAATTCTAATTTTCGCATGTATACGACTGCCATACTTTTCCACTATTTTTATTGAGTAAGTTTCTATTCCAAATAAAATAATTATTTTTAGCTTATGGAAGCAATCCATTTGTCGACTTTTCACTAAGATTTTTGAAAAGTTTCATCCTATAGCTTTTATTATTAAGTTATTTTAATTTTGAAGTAATGTGCAAATAGGTCATCTTCTTTTCCGTATTTCTGTCTAATTATTCGTTTGAATGTCCCAAAATCTAATCGCTCTTTCATATTATCTGCTCATCAATCGGCATGTACTATAATTGTAATTTCAGAGTTTGGGATAAGACAGAAATTTATATCGCTTCTTAAAGGCATATATTCCCTGTTTGGTCCATAAGCATCGACTCCGCAATCTTCATATATCTTATTTTCCTCAGCATCCCAGATTAACTGAAGGTAACTGTGAATTAACCCTTTATATAGTGGAAAAACGGATTTTTCCGTTTGAGAATACATCCTTTTATCAATTGTACTTAATGCGTCAATTATCGTACCATTATCCTCTAAATCTGTAACATATTCGACTCCGCTTGAATGGATATTTTCCGGATCTGAGGCAAATATGTTCAATTTTATCGACTTCATTATATTCAACTTATTTTATTTTTCGAAATAATGTGCGAAATTTGCGTGGTTTTTTCCATATTTTTTCCTGATAATGCTCTTAAGCGTACCTATGTCAACCCTTTGTTTTACTTTTTCTCATCAACATCCCGAATCAGGTTGCAAATCGATCACGCTATCGGGGTAAAGATTGAAATCTATATCTTCTTTAATCGGCATAAACCTTCTACACAAACCCTCCTCGTCTGGACCGTAAGGAAATACCCCTACATCATCGTATATTACGTTCTCTTCGGGATTCCACATTAATTGAATGAAGTTATGAATGTATCCGTCGTATAACGGAAATATAGATTCGCTAGGATGTTCTGCAACAAATTTATCGACCATTGCTAAGGATTCCACAAACGTCGCATTGTCAGGAACCGATACTACGTATTCTCTACCTTTTTGAAGCCCTTTTATAGGCAAACTGATTTTAAAGGTAATTTTCTTAATTTTGATCACTTTGTTAAAAATGTTATTTGAGGTCTATTTTATTGACCTCAATAAATCTGGTAAATCTCTTTTTAATGAAAACGCAGAAGAGTATTTTTTCTCGCCGTTTACCAAAATTGTGTTTCCTCGGATTCCTAATTTTTTAGCTTCTTCAGAATTGGTGGATTTGGTATCGTAATCAATAGACTTTATGTAAGGAGTAATCGTTTCAAACACTCTATTAACGAATTTTTCCCATTGACATGCGCACACCTCTAATGGCACGTAGATATCTATTTTTAACTTATTATTCGATTTGAGCTCGATATTTTGAGGTTTAGTTGCGCTGACTTTTACGCTGGCTACAGTATTACCTATGTCCTCAATTACTTCTTTATCTATCCCACTATTCTTGATCTCATCTACGATAGATGAATTAAGAGTTGATACATCGATGGGAAAACATTGTTGATCCAAAATTTGGATGTTTTCAAATCCTGCGTTTTGAATTTCTTTAATGTAATCGTCCCTAAGAATGGCACCTGCCACGCATCCTACATAAGCTTCCATTGAATCTAAAACAAATTTTGGCAATGGTTTTAATAGGGTAATATCTGAAATCATAAGCTTACCACCTGGTTTTAACACTCTAAATGTTTCTTGAAACGCTTTAGTCTTATTCGGGACGAGGTTTATTACGCAATTTGATATGACGGTGTCGACGGTCTCATCCAACACAGGGAGATCTTCTATTTCACCAGATCGAAACTCAACATTGTTATATCCTCCATCAATAGCGTTTTGTCTAGCCTTACTAAGCATTTCTGGAGTCATGTCAATACCAATTACTTTTCCATTCTTTCCCACCTTGTTTGCCGCTAGAAAACAATCGAACCCTGCGCCCGAACCTAGATCGAGGACAGTTTCCCCTTCCTTCAATCCCGCAATAGCAACCGGATTACCGCAACCCAAACCAAGGTTGGCACCATCGGGAACGCTTTTAAGCTCGCTATCGGTATACCCTAAGTTTTTGCTAATATTATCAGCGATACTCGTTGAGGGCGATCCGCAACAAGATGTAGTGGGTGAGCAACAGGATGTAGCGTTGGTTACTATTTTACCGTAACTCTTTCGTACTAATTCCTTTAACTTTTCGTCTTCCACTTTTTTACCACCTTTCAATTTAAATTAAATACACTCAAAACACTAACACTTCAATTAAGTCTCCTTAATTTTTACCTTTTCTTGCTATATATTCAAGTTCTACATTTTTTACGAATTTGCCAAACTCTTCACCATTACCCTTTAATGTACTTTCAGGAACGCCATCGAGAAAAGATTTAAGATGAATGATCCCGGCGACTTCTTTATCGCAGGTTCGACCAAATCGAGGAGCTCTACATTCGTGGCAAATCCGAAGTGCAAATTCCTGTAAGTTTTCGACGCAAATCGACTTGTGTAATAAAAAGTCCGCGCCTGCTTCTGAGGAACCGCACAGCGAGGATCTCTCTACGCGAATGCTTTCTACGATATTTTCGTTGCTAAGATTGACCTCATAGATTGGTTTACCAAATATTTTCGTAAAATAATCTACTTCCGGGATTTCAGTGTTAGATTCCAGAGAGCACATAGTTGTTGCACGAACTACGTAAGGATTAATAGATTTTAGTTGGTGATACAAACCTTCTCCAGGTAATACGCCCAATATTAAGGGTTTTTGGTATTCTGCTAATTGCATAATTACATCAGGATGGCGTACATACGAGATATACATACTACATTCGGGTAAATTTATGTCGATATCTTCGTCAAGCAGGACATTAGTTGGAATTTCTTCCACCAGAATCCATCTTGCGTTTAATTTTTTGCTAATATTTTCGAATGCTCTCTCACCATATTTACCATCTGAGATGATCCCGACCGAAAAATTTTTTGTATCAAACATATGTTTTATTTAGTGCTTTGAGACTTGAGATATAAATAGAAGCATTCAAATTTATACTTATCGATTTAATTGCTCTAGTAGCATTAGATTTATAAATATCGATTTCCATATTTATATTAAGAATTATATATATTTAGTGATTGAATGAAAGTTAGTCGAGTCGAAGATTTAAAAAAAATGTTGTGCAGTTGCTCTGATAAATGTGATACGGGCACTTACTTTAAGGATTTACGTGAGCTCGGGGACTTAATGGCACACGACGAAGATTTCAGAATGTTAGCGGAATTCAACTCAGCCCTTGCCTCAAGGGAAAGGTTAATTATTATTGCTACGCTATTGGATAACGATCGATGTGTATGCGAGCTTGAAACAGTCCTAAATAAATCTCAATCTACAATTTCCCATCACTTAAGAAAGTTAGAAAAGATTAACCTGATTTCGGGCTACAAGAAAGGGAATTATTCGTATTACCACTTAAATACGGATTACTTAAAAGAGTACTTAAGAATAATCCCTCGAATATTAAATGTTGGAATTTGTTAGGTTAATTAGCTTTATGAAGTAATATAATAAAATTAGTTTCAACAAATAAGAAAATTAATCTAATCTTAATCTAAATACTTCCAATCTTCGATCTCGACCATTTCGACGAGTAAATTCTTAAGAAACTCAATTGAGGGTGGATCGTAAACAGAAGTTTCAATAGGATAGATTTTTCTATCCAATATCGCTTCTAAGTCAAAGAAGCTTTCCGCCAAATCTTTATTGTTTAAGGCGGCATCAAGGTCCATTTTGTGGTAACAAAAGATAAGAGGGACATTTCCCGCGTCTGTGTGGTTTAAGATGTTGTGTAACTCCGTACGAGCTTCTCCAAACCTTCCTTTGTCAGCAGTGTCAAGCAGAAAGAGAAGGATATTGGCGTCAAGTACTCCCCGCGACCATTGTTCCCTGTATTTTAATTGTCCAGGGGCATCCCAAATAATAAAATCAACATTCTTGATTTTAGTGCTTTCAATTTCGAAATATGTAGTGGGAAGCGGGTTCTCTAATATTATTTCGTCTTTAAGGTATCTTACAAGAGTCGTTTTTCCGGCGGCGTCAAGACCGAATAAGAAGATTTTTATCTCCATTTTCTCCAATGAAATATTCATTTAATACCTAATATAGATATGTTACCAACAAGAGAATATAAATTTTAAGAAATCAATAAAATTACAAATTCGGCGAAGTTAAATATATAAATAGTCGGCTCAAGAAAATTGACAAGTTCTAATGACTTAGTTAGAAATTAATCCAGATTTAAAATTTACTCACTCACTATTTCTAAATCGATAGTTTTGAGTGACTATATTTATTCTATACTTTTATTTCTCTTAATTATAAGGAACTTTACACTAATTTATAGTGAAATTGCCTTAAATGTAAATAGATTTAAATAATGT